>JAGQXC010000535.1 GCA_020436785.1 Saprospiraceae bacterium
CAAAAAACGAACTGTCATCCCCGCCTGAATGGACGGGCAGGTCGACCGAGTCGCCCCAAAGCGACGAGCGGAGAGATCTATTTGAAAATTGATAATAGATTAATAAGTAATAATCAATCTAATTTGGATTTCTTCGTTTTGTCTCATTCTTCGCCTTCAGTCGACCTGCCCGACTGACGTCGTCCGCCCGTGCCGGTACGGACGGGAATAACAATCAGTTTGTTGAAATTGGTAATTTCCGGTGTGGCCTCAAGGTTGAGTGATGAATGATGGGAGGAAGAGTTAAACCATAAAAGGATCAGGAATTCCCCAGCAACTTAAAGGCAAAATAATTCAGCAATGCTTCCAGAGGTTCCAGGTTGCCGGCGATCAGCGTAATGTCGGTGAGGGCCGGGATGTGCTGGGCAAAATACGTGTAATGGTTGGCCATTTCCAGGAGGTTGCTGGATAAAGCCTGGGGATAGGGAAACGTGGGATTGACTTCCTTGATGATGTCTGCGATTTCCTGGCACAAGCGCTTGTACGTCTCAAAGTGTCCTTTTTGATTTTCTTCATCGACGGCCTTGCTGTGGTAGGCTTTGCTGCCCTCGGTGATTACAATACGGTGCAGGGCTTCCCGGTCAATGTAATCGGGAGGCAAGGCCATCTGAATGGTGTCAATGATGGTCTTGATCACGATGCGCAGCTTCTGTCCCGCCTCGCTGATGTTCATGGTATTGTAGTTAAGGCGATGGCGTAACCACTCCCAATACCAGGACACCAGGTAAACCAGCAGCGCATGTTTATTTTCAAAATAGCGGTAGACGGAAGCCTCGGTGCAACCAATCTGTTCGGCGAGCTTTTTGAATGTAAAGGATTCAAGCCCCAGTTCATCGATCATATCGATGCTGTATCGAATTATGTTGCGCCCCAGTTTGGTCTCCTGGGGATCACGCAGATACATTGGCGCATCTATGTCTACCTTGATGGAAACCGTCATGTCTGAAGATTTCCCGCAAAGATAGTAAACCTATCTAACTTCCCTGTTTTACTTTGCCATTGCGGGAAGGGATGGATGCAGTCCGTGACTGCGTAACCACTCCACACAGCTTTTGAAATCGGGAAAGACCAGGTCTTCCGCAACCAGTCCGGGAATGATCCGTACCCGGCGCAAATAGTCTTCTGCCTGCCCGTGCAGTCCGGTAATCACCACCTGGATGTCACGGGATAAAAAGTCTTCAATCGCCTCTTCCATGGCATACATACCGGATTGATCGACATAGGTCACCCGGTCCATGCGGATGATTACCGTATGGATGTCCGGTAAAGCTTTAAGGATGGCGTTGAAGCGTGAGGCGAAGCCAAAAAATAATGGCCCGTTCAGGTGGAAGATGTAGACGTGATCGCCGAATTTCTGTACAAAGTCGCCTTCGTCTGACCACGGGATCTCGCGGGAGAATTCCTTCAGCTGGGCGGAATCCATCTTGTGTTCGACCACTTCGGATATTTTTTTCATAAACAATACGGAGGCGAGAACCATACCCACCGCGACGGCAATCAGGAGGTCGAC
>JAGQXC010000536.1 GCA_020436785.1 Saprospiraceae bacterium
GGCCATGGGACCGGATGGCATCTTCATCCCCAGCCCAAATCGCCGGGAGCGGCGGTTTTTCAATAGATCCAAGAGGTGATCCAAAGGGGTTGCCTGACGATTATTTTCCGGGTTACTTTGTGGTTGCCCCATAACTGTTCATCCTAATTGATGGTGAAGGATGCCTTGCAGAAGATACTAATTTGGAAGCTTTACGATGAATTTACCTGAACAAATCCACAAGGAAATCCACATTCAGGCAACACGCTGGCAGGTTTGGACAGTCCTCACAGATCCGGTCCTGATGGTTGAGTGGATGGGAGATCCGGAAATGCATTTATCCGTTGAAGCCGACTGGAGGGTTGGTGGCCGGATCCTCATCCGGGGGCATCATCATACCTGGTTTGAAAATAATGGGAATGTGGTTGTGTTTCAACCTCCCTTTCGACTCATTTATAACCAGTTGAATACCCTTTCCCGGTTTCCTGGATTACCTGAAAATTATACCAGCTTGGATTTTCAAATTTTTTCGGAATCGACTGAATCACGAATGAGCCTTACCATTCGGAATTTTCCAACGGATAGCATTTACCGGCATTACGACTTTTATTGGCAAGGAACCCTGCAATACCTGGTAAGACTGGCCGAAGGACTTGTTTAATTTATTCGGGTGCGGGGTATCGGTGTTGTTTGCCGGGTGTTTCCGCCAGTCAGGCGCTGCAGCATAGCTTGTGAATAGCCGTCAAGTGGATTGAGTTTAACGGCTTTCTGCAGATTAATGATTGCAGCCTCATGGTCTCCCCGGGCTATCAGCCCTTCCGCAAGGCTGTTGTAGACGTTGTAGGCATCGGGAAACAAATCTGCATTTTGACGAAATACGGCGATCGCGTCTTCAATATGCTGTTGTTCCAGGAGTTGGTAGCCATAACCATTCAAACTGTTTTCGGAAACATCGTAATAATAATCATCCTGGTTCCGGTATTTTTCAAAAAGTTGTTTGTGGTATCGTAAGGCGGCATCGATGCCTTGGACGAGACGAATGGAATCCAGGGCAGCGGACATTGAAAAGCGGTAGGGTATCGGTGGCACAAAAGAAAAAAGGCGCTGCAAAACCAGGTCTCCGACCCGTTGTCCACGCAGAAATTGGATGATGTATTCAAGTACTGCATGATCGACGAGATCATTATGGCTGGCATTTACCACGATGATTTTCTGTGAATGGCTGAAGCGTCGGGCAAGTGAATCCAGGTTGCTCAGCGGGGTACGGCCATCCAGGGTTCCACCAATCAGCAAAGCCGGACGAGTGGAGGCTACAGGTTGGTCGAGCCCTGGTTGCCTTTGCACACCAAACTGACCCATTACGTCGGGATATCGAGCAAATGAAATGTCAAAGTGGGTAACAAGTGCCTGAGGCCGTGGTTCGGTGGCTAACTTCCACCGGTTGTTGGGGTACGACGTGGCGGCATTCACGGTAAAAAAAATTGCATTGGGCATCCCCTGACGCCGGAAATTTCGCAGGTAATTGCCCAGACGTTGGTATTCCCCATGGGCCAATTGGTAATAATACGCGGGAGCAATCTGGGTCCAACTGCTCGTCCCGGCATTCTGTGCCATCATCATGCGCAAGTGGGTGGCTGAGAGCGTAAGTTTCCAGTAAGGTTTAAACCAGGAAATGATTTTAAATATGGAGCGTTGCAGGGCACCGTCGCCACTTCCCACCGCGTCCATGAGAGGAAGTTGCATGCGGAGGGGATGGTCATCCAACTGGGCGTTCACCCGGGACATGAGATCGGTAAAATGCGGGATGTACTTTCTCAAACGGATATCGGCGGCAATCAGGGAATCCATGGCCTGGTATTGGGTTTCCATTTCGGCCGGTAGTTTAAGACTCAGATCCGGAGCACTGATGCCAGCCAGGACCAGGCGGTCAACCTTATCTTCATGATGAGCGAGATAATGTTGGGCCAGTTCAGAGCCATAACTGTATCCGAACAAGGAAATCCTGTCCTGCCCGAGGAGCAGGCGGATGCTTTCGATATCCCGGGCGCTTTCAGAGGAATTGTAAGCGCTCATATCAATACCCATGGCCTGAAATTCTTCTGCACATTCCCGGCATTTTTTCCGCACATCATCCAATAGGGCTCTTTCCCAGTCTTGAGCTTTACCGGTGGGCAGGCTAAGCGGATTGCGACAACGTAAATTCGGAACGGAAGTGCCGGTACCGCGTTGGTCGATCAGGACGACTTCAGCAAAAGAACTTAATTTTTGGAATAGATAAAAATAGTCTCCTTTGGCCACCGAACTGACCGGAGTACCGGGTCCGCCGGCAAGGAAATAGATGGGTGACGATGGGGTGGGGCTGGCGGTGGGAATCCGCAGGAAACCAATGCGAATTCGATTTCCGGATGGATCGGATCGGTTTTCCGGAACAACCAGGTAGCCCTGGTCAACCGCCATGGTGTCTCCCCAACGATTGGTAAGGAGGGATCGCTTTAAAGCAGATGCATCCAGGCTTTGGTCATTGGCATTTGCGATTGTCTTCGGGATATCCCGATGAAAGCGTAGAAAATACCCGATGTAAAGGCCCAGGACGACCACTGCAGTGACCAGAAGATAACCGATCCACTTTAATATTTTCATTAAGGTGTCGCTGATTTGGTGAAATATAGGTAATAATTAATACAGGGCAAAATATAGTACTATGTAATGCATAATAATTTTATGCAAAGCCCTTGTTGGACAAGTCAAAGATGCACCGTGCGAATACCTATCTTCAATGCTAAATTGCAGACTAATTAGAATGATGAAGCAGATGAAATACGCGTATTTATTAATCATCGGGCTCTTGCCGCTGACAGGTACCATTGCTCAAACCAATAACTTACCCTACC
>JAGQXC010000076.1 GCA_020436785.1 Saprospiraceae bacterium
ACATTTTTATTGGAGGGGACAATGCCACCTTCTGGGGCCCGATGGCCTGGACCGTGATCTATGGATTGGTTTTCGCCACCTTCCTGACACTGGTGGTGGTACCGGTCATGTTTTGGCTGGCCCACCGTGGAAAATTGTGGGTCTCCAATTTGTTTAACCGGGACCGGAATTCGACGGAACCGGCCATTGAAAAGTAGGATCTATCGAAGACCAGTTTGTTATGGGATCAACCTATCAACCTCTGATTGAAGCAGAAGCCCCGGATTCACCCTTCCGGTTGTATGAATCATGGTATCAGGAAGCCACGAATGTGGAGGGTGAATTATTGGCCAATGCCATGACGCTGGCCACGGTGGACGAGATGGGAAAACCGTCCGCCCGACTGGTGATGCTGAAGGGATTTACGGTCGAAGGTTTTGTATTTTATACCAATTTCCATAGTCGCAAAGGGCACGACCTGGCAAGAAATGCCCAGGCTGCCCTGGTCTTCTGGTGGCCTACTCTGGCCCGTCAGGTCCGCATGCAAGGGGAAGTCCATAACTATGACCCAGTCAAATCCACCGATTTTTTCCAAAACCGTCCCCGGCCTTATCAGGTTGGCGCCTGGGCATCTCCCCAGAGTCAGATCGTTCCGGATGTGGAGTACCTTGAGGATCGGGTCCGGGATGTGGAAACCAAATATCCGGAGGGCAACCTTCCCCGGCCTCCCCATTGGGGCGGGTATCAATTGATTCCTGACCGGATGGAGTTCTGGCAGGGTAAAGACAATCACCTGCATGACCGTCTGGAATACATCCGCCTGGAAACCGGTGATTGGGAATTACAACGGCTGGCGCCGTGAGGCGATTAGCGCACCAAGCTGATGTCACCCGTCCAGGTCCTTTGCTTCCCATTGATAAACTCCGCCTGGACAAAATAGGTGAATACGCCCGGCTGGAGGGACTTACCTTTTAAGGTGCCATCCCAGGCAGGCTGTGCGGCATCGGGATAATAGTCATGTGCTTCAAATACGGTTTCTCCCCACGCATCCCGAATAATAAACGCATGCACGATTACCAGATTGGATCCCGGATAAAGTCGCAGGTCGTCGTTGCGTCCGTCACCGTTGGGTGAGAAAATGTTGGGAATAAATAGCCGGCTGTTCTCGGCGACAATCACATTGACATCGTCCGCATAGGTACAACCCTGAGCATCTTCAGCGAGAAGGCGGAAGGCACCCGTCTGCATCAGGTCAAATGCCTTCGGCAGGCAATTCCGGCAGGAAGTTCCATCCGGCGCATAGAGGGTATACTGGACCAGGCTGACATTGGTGGTCAGTTCGAGAGTCACCGGTTCTCCCAGTAATATTTCCTGATCCGGCCCCAGGCTCACGACCGCCTGGGCACTTGAATCGGCAAATGAAATGGATACACTGGCCTCACAACCGGATTGATCTGTAATCAAAAGCAGCAGCATGGTGGTGGTATCCGGCACCGGATAGCGAAACGGCAAGGAAGGGATGCCCTGGAAATTCCCGCCATTGATGCTGAAACGGTAAGGACCGTGACCATTGGCCAGCTGATTGATCATCAGGGTTTTTCCACTTCCTGGTTGACAACCTTCCCGGGTAGCCTGAGCATCGATCAACAACGTGTCGAAGGTCAACGCGATGTCAACAATCGAATCACAACCGAATTGATTGGCCCCCATCAGTACCTCGGTTCCCGAAGGATGCTGGGTATCGTATCGGTTGCCGTTTACCACCAGGAATTCTCCCGGACATAAGGAAAGAACGTACTGGCTGGTGGTGGGTTGGACGACCTGTAAGGTCACGTCGACGATACTGTCGCAGCCGAATTGTGAGGCGCCGGTCAATAAAACCGATCCCTGCGGCCGGTCGCTGTCAAAAAGGACGGTATCAACCATAATAAAATCTCCCGGACAAATGGTGGCCGTCAGTGCAGAATGTACCGCATCGGTAAAGTGCAGGTCAATGTGGATGATGGAATCGCACCCGTTTACATTGGCGCCAGGCAATATCTCCATTCCTGACGGATTATTTTGATCGTAGGTCCGGCCATTGATCACCAATTCCGACCCGATGCAAAAATCCATCTCCAGAAAGGCCTCCGTGGGCTGCAGCAGGGTGGCGGTGACGTACACCAGGGAATCACAGCCAAAAGCGCTTTCACCCACCAACTGCACGGTGTCGACCAGGTGATTTTCACTGAAGAACACCCCGGCGACTTCTACGATTTCACCCGGGCACAAGGAAATGTCCTGATGGCCGAGTGGCACCGGCAGGAAAGTGATCAAGATGTCCAGCAGGCTGTCACAACCAAAGACATCCTGGCCGGCTGATAACGTTCCGGCAGGGCGGAATTCGTCAAATCGTTCGCCTGCGATCATCCTGAAGTTGCCAGGGCAGAGGGTATCCCGTATAGTAGTGAGTGACGGGACCCTGGGAAGCACCTGAACGAACACCGAGCTGTCGCAGCCACTCGCCGATTGACCTGGCAGCCGGATTAGTTTACTGGACGAGGCTACCTGAAACCGGTTTCCCAGCAGATCTACGGTATCACCGGGGCAGATGGTCAGCGGGATGGTGTCGATGCTGTTGGGAAACAGATGTAATTTGACATCCAGCAGGGTGTCGCAACTTGTTCCGGGATTACCAGCAACCAGGTCTTGTAAGTGGCCGGCATGGAAAGGTATGCCTCCGATGATCAGGGTGTCGCCGGGACACAATTCCCAGCGAATGGGGACGGTATCGGGCACCGTGAAAGCCAGTTGTACCTGAAGGATGCTGTCGCAACCACCCAGGGCTGCG
>JAGQXC010000077.1 GCA_020436785.1 Saprospiraceae bacterium
AAAAGAGGTTGGGATGCCCCGGCACTCCGGTGACGGTTCCGGCCCGTCCGCCCCGGTAAGGTCCGACCAATCGCCATTCCATTCCATTGTAAAGTGATGGTTCATACATCGGATCCGCAGTGGATGGGGCAGAGGTCTTCTTCACTTGTCCATACGCAAATTGGACTCCCAGGAGAAGCAGGAGGGTGAGCAGTAAGAGGCTGTTTTTCATGGCTAATCCCTTAATTTTTCAAAGGCCAGGAAGATAGGAAAAAATTAAACGATACCGGTTGCCGAACCACTTTGTAACCGCCTGGTAAATTTATCACCCATCAGTTGGTCCAACCAAACGAGGGATTGATCGCATACAACGGAACTTTCGTCTTTACCGAGGTCAGAATTTGCACCCTGTGCCTAAATGTTTGTAATTTTCAAGGTTATATCATTCCGGCAATCCCGTTGTAAACAGCGTGAGTCCATCGTTTTTTTCCTAGGATACCGACTGTACAATTGGCCAGGTTCCATTCATACTGAACTACGACGACTGACATCAATGCAACCGGGTGGCCTTCATTAAACCAATTTCCAATGAGGCTATTTCAATTAATGACGCTGGCTCTACTCACGTCTACCTGCTTGTCCGCACAAATCAACGCCCGGCTCTTCCAGCAACCGGACGTATCGGACACGCACATTGCATTTGCCTATGGGGGCGATATCTGGACCGTTCCAAAATCCGGTGGAATGGCTACCAAATTGAGTTCTCCCAAAGGCGACGAATCGTTTCCCCGGTATTCACCGGATGGAAGTCAGATTGCTTTTTCGGGCAACTATGACGGCAATACGGACATCTACGTCATGCCAAGTCTGGGCGGTGTACCCACTCGGGTGACCCACCACGGTATGTCAGATCGCATTTTGGGCTGGTACCCTGACGGTAAATCGCTTTTGTACGCTTCCAGTATGGAAAGCGGAAAACAACGGTTTTCTCAATTTTACAAAGTCGCGGCAACCGGCGGTCTTCCTGAAAAATTACCCATTGCCATGGGTGAATTCGGGAGTTTGTCCCCTGACGGCACTAAAATCGCATTCACCGACCGCAGCCGGGTATTCCGCAACTGGAAAAGATATACCGGTGGTTGGGCCCCGGATATCTGGCTTTTTGATTTGAAAACCCTGTCTTCCGAAAACATCACGAACAATGTATCCAGTGACGAACTTCCGATGTGGGTGGGGAATAAAATTTATTACCTATCCGATCAGGGAACCGCCCAACGGTACAACATCTGGTCTTACGACACCAAGACCAAGACCAGTAAACAGGTAACCCACTTTACGGAATTTGATGTGCATTTTCCTTCCAACGGCCCGCACGACATCGTGTTCGAAGCAGGTGGCAAGTTGCAGTTGCTGGATCTGGCAACGGAACAGGTTCATGAAGTGCCGGTCGAACTCGTCTCGGACCTTATCTCGGTAAAACCCCGTAAAGAAAGTGTTGAAAAATACGTGCAGAATGCCGCGATAGCCCCGGACGGAAACCGGGTGATCGTTGAAGCCCGTGGCGATGTATTTTCATTGCCGGCGGAAGAAGGTTATACTCAGGACCTCACCCGCACACCGGGATACGCCGAGCGCTTTCCGGCATGGTCACCCGATGGGCGCTACATCGCTTACTGGAGTGATCAAAGCGGCGAGTACGAACTGACCCTGAGGGACCAGACCAATGGGGGTAAAGAAGAACAAATGACCCATTTGGGGCCAGGTTACCGGTATGAATTGTTCTGGTCGGGCGATAGTAAAAAAATGGCTTACGTCGATCAGACCATGCACATCAATGTCTTCGATGTTGCCACTAAAATGAATAAGCAGATCGACCAGGATCCTTCCCTTTTTGAGGGTGGATTACGCGGCTGGAATTGCAGTTGGTCATCCGACGGTCGCTGGCTGGCCTACGGCAAAAACATGGGCAACGGCAATGGAGCGGTCATGATCTATGATGCTAAAAATGATCAGCTGACCCAGGCAACCTCCGGATTTTACTCGGACAACAACCCGACTTTTGATCCGGACGGAAAATACCTGTATTTAGTGACCAACCGGTCCTTTTCACCGGTATACAGCGACTTTGACAATACCTGGATCTATCCCAACGCCACCCAACTGGCCGCCATTACGCTGCGCAACGATGTTCCCTCTCCACTGGCTGCCAGCAACGATACGGTTGCCGTCAAAATGGATAAACCGGATAAGAAAGAGGGCGACGACAAAGCAGATAAAGCGGACGAAGATAAATCCATCGACATCGAGTTTGATGGGTTTGAGCGGCGCCTGGTCGTCCTGCCCCCGGACGCTGGCAATCTGGGCAACCTGTCCGCCACCAGCGGCAAGATCATTTACATGCGGTATCCGAATTCCGGATCGGGTGACAATGACAATGCCCTGATGTATTACGACCTGAAGGAAAAGGAATCCAAGTCCATCATCGCTAAAGTCAACGGTTATCAATTGAGTGCTGACGGGAAAAAATTATTGGTTCGGCAAGGGCGTAATCTTGGCGTGATCGGCGTCGGCTCAGACCAGAAACTGGACAAACCGCTGGCCCTGAACAAGATGGAAATGACCATCGACCCAAGGGCGGAATGGCAACAGATTTTCAACGATACCTGGCGATTTGAACGCGATTTCTTCTACGATAAGAACATGCACGGCGTTGACTGGGTTGCCATGCGGAAACAATATGGTGACATGATCCAGTACGCGGTGACCCGCAATGACGTCAATTTCATTCTGGGTGAGTTGATCGCCGAATTGAACGCATCCCATACCTATAATGGTGGCGGTGATCAGGAGTCCCCCGAACACAAAGCGGTGGGTTACCTGGGTGTGGACTGGGCCAAAGACCACGGCCAATTTAAAATCAAACAGATCGTCCGCGGAGCAGCCTGGGATAATGAGGTACGTTCACCCCTCGACGAACCTGGTATCAACGTCAAATCCGGTGATTACATCCTGGCAGTCAACGGCATTGCACTGGCCGACTACACCGATCCCTGGGCGGCGTTCGAAGGATTGGCGAATGAAACGGTCGAACTGACGGTCAGCAGTACCCCGGACTGGGAGAATACCTGCAATGTGGTGGTGAAAACGATGAGTGATGAAACGCGGTTGCGCAATCTGGCCTGGATCGAGTCCAACCGCAAACGGGTGGAAGAAGAATCCGGCGGTAAATTGGGATACATCTATGTCCCCAGTACCGGCGTCGACGGTCAGAATGAGCTGGTGCGCCAGTTTTACGGACAATGGGATAAACAAGGTTTGGTCGTGGATGAGCGCTTTAACAACGGTGGTCAGATCCCCGACCGGTTCATTGAATTACTGAATCGCAAACCGCTGGCTTACTGGAATGTCCGTGATGGTAAAGACTGGCAGTGGCCGCCGGTGGGCAATTTCGGATCGATGGTCATGCTGATCAACGGCTGGTCCGGATCCGGTGGAGATGCCTTCCCCGATTATTTCAAGAAAGCTGGCCTGGGCCCACTTATTGGTGCCCGTACCTGGGGAGGATTGATAGGCATTTCCGGGGCACCAACCCTGATCGATGGTGGCGGGGTCACCGTCCCGACTTTCCGGATGTACAATCCGGACGGCACCTGGTTTAAGGAAGGGCATGGCGTCGACCCGGACATTCAGGTCCTGGAAGATCCCACGCAACTGGCCAAAGGCGTCGATACCCAATTGGAACGTGCCATTGCCGAAGCCCTCCAACTGGTCAAAGAAAAAGGACCTATTCATCCGGCTCCTCCCAAGAAAGAAAACCGGGCACGAGTCATCAAACCCTGATTGGTAAGTAAAATGTTGGGGTATCAGGATCAACCATCCGATCGCTCCAATCATGGAAAAACCCCGGTGTCACTGCCGGGGTTTTTCTTTTTTGCCTTATAGCAAAGTTTTCTGGTTATAGGGAATAAAAATATTTGTTTTACAATCTATATATAAATACATTTGTTTTACAATCTATATACAAATTATGGTTGACCATTTGGGAGAATTCGAAGAACTGATGCTAACGATGGTGGCTATCCTGGATCAGGAAGCCTATGGCAATGCCATCGTCCAGGCAGTAAAAGATCAATTGGACCGCAACGTGAATCTGAGTGCCGTCCACATCACCCTGTACCGGTTACAGGACAAGGGATTGGTCACCTCGGAGATGGGAGGAGCTACGACAAACCGTGGAGGCCGGCGCAAGCGTTTTTTCCGGATAACCAATGCCGGTAAACGCAAATTGAATGAACTGCAGGAACAGCGCCTTAAGCTTTGGAAAATGTTACCTGAACTCAAATTCGTGGTTCGATGAATCTTCCAAAATTACCATTACGATTCCTGGAATGGTTTTGTCCGGACGATCTGCTCGAAGGCATCCTGGGTGACCTGGAAGAAAAATTTGCAGAGGATGTCTCCAACAGGAGTATGCGTAAAGCCCGGTGGCATTTCCGCTGGAATGTGATCCGGTTATTTCATCCATCCATCCTATTTCGCAATCCTATGCGCCTGTCACCGGGCCCAGCCGAAATGGTCGTCCGGCACATCCAAACGACCAGCAGGCAAATGTGGCGCAATCCGTTTTATTCGATCGTCACTCTGGCCGGATTATCGGTGACGACGGCCTTCGTATTTCTGACCTTGTTGTTCATCCGAAAGGAGCAATCCTTTGATCAATTTCACCAAAATAAAAACCAGATTTTCCGGGTCTATCAGGAGATAAAAAATGCAGAAACCGGAACAGTCATCCGGAAGAGTGCGGTGACCCCGGTTCCTCTTGCGGAAGGGCTGGCCAATTCGTTTTCCGGCATTCAAAATTATACGCGTTTGGCGAGCAGCACCGCAACCGTTTATCAAGAGGCGGAACCATTTACCGAAACCGTGCATTTTGCCGATGCAGCTTTCCTGGATATGTTTGATTTTCCCTTATTACAGGGAAACCTTGCCAATGCCCTCACCGATCCACTTGATCTGGTACTCTCCCCGGATATTGCGGTAAAATACTTTGGACAAGGCAATCCGCTGGGTCAGGAATTGCGGCTGACGCTGAATGACACCACGATTACAACCATCGTCCGGGCAGTCCTTGATCCCCGCAAAGCAGAATCCAGTATTCCTTTCGATTTCATCCTTCCGATTGACCAATACCAACAAATCGTATCGAAGGATCTTTTTGATTCCTATGCTTATGGATTACTGGAAAATTACATTCAACTAGCCACGGGCATCGAGCCCAAGGATTTCGGAAAGCGACTGCGTACGACGCGGATCCTGGAACAAGATGAAAATTCCAACCAACAGGTATTTTATGGCTTACAACCGTTATCCCAAATCCATCTGGCTGATGAAGTAACCGGAAATGCGTTGTATACCAGTCCCCAAAAACTCTATTTTTTGATGATCCTGGCGATCCTGGTCATTACCATCGCCGGCATGAATTTTATTATTCTATCCACGAGCCAGGCTCTGGGGCGCTTCCGGGAGATAGGCGTCCGTAAGACACTGGGAGCGCAGGGATTTCAGCTATGGTGGCAATTGATGGTAGAATCCTCGTTTATCTGCATCCTGGCTGCCTCCCTGGGGGTATTCCTGGCCTGGTGGTTAACACCTCTATTTGGTCAGTTGACCGGCAGTCCTCTAACCTTTCAGCCCGGCTGGGGTGCATTTGGAATCCTTCTGTTGGTGATGTTGCTGGTGGCATTGACCACTTCCCTCCTGGAAGCCAGAATTATTCTGAGGACGCGGGTTCAGGATGCCTTATCGGGAAAAAATAAGAACGGCAAAACCCGTAATACCCTCAATGATGGATTCGTGGTTCTGCAATTTGCTCTTTCCATCGCGTTGGTCCTGGGCGCCCTGACCATTCGCCGGCAGATGCAATACATACTGCATAAGGATCTCGGATTTGACAAGGAGCGGCTTTTGGAAATTGCCTTGCCCGCCACCAGCTCCACGGATAATAACCTGCACCTGGTCAAACGATTTGCTGCATTGGTGCAAAAAAACAAGCAGGTTCTGGCGGTTAGTGCCAGCATGAACAATTCGAGTGAACCGTGGACCGAACTGATCTTTGCTCAATCAGACGGTGAGAAAGAAAAAATATTCTACAATCAGATCGATGCCAACTACCTGAGTACGATGGGCATCGAATTGGTTGATGGCCGTAATTTCACCCCGGATGGCAATAATGCTTCCTCGGCCATCCTTGTCAATGAGACACTGGTCAGGCATTTTCATTGGGACAACCCCATCAATAAGGAGATACCCGGGAAAAATTTTACCGGAAGTCACCGCATCATTGGTGTGGTCAAGGATTTTCATTTCAGTTCCCTGCACCAGCAAATCGCGCCATTGATCCTTTCTCTTGACCTGGAGCCTGTCGCATCCGGGATTAGCGGCGTTTCGACCCATGTCTGGCCTGCCAACCTTTATCAGATCCTGGTTCGCATTGGTCCCGGTGATCTGGAACCAATCCTGAACAATTTGGAAAGCACCTGGAGATCCATGGTTCCCGATCAGGCATTTTCCTATCAATTTGTCGACGATGCCTTAAAAAATAAGTATGCCGAAGAGGCACGTTGGGAAAAAGCCATGGATTGGGCCTCTTTGTTTGCGGTCGGCATTGCCTGGTTGGGCTTGCTGAGTCTGATGCGCCTCTCCGTGCGGAAGAAAACCCGGGAAATCGGGATCCGGAAGGTATTGGGTTCTTCGATCCCGGCCGTGGTGACTCTATTGACCCGCAAGTTTTTCTGGCTGGTCCTGATCGGCAGTCTGGTTGCGTGGCCGGTAGCCTGGTTGCTCCTGGGTAAATGGTTGAATACCTTCAGCTATCGCATTGAATTGAGTCCATGGTCATTTGTACTGGTAGGGCTAGCCGTATTGATCTTTACGACCGGCACCATCGGCTTCCAGTCGTGGCAGGCGAGTCGCGCCAACCCGGTGGATTCACTGAAACAGGAATAGGTTTCTCCCCGCATTTCTCCTGCAGCAGCAAGTTGCCGGTATACCTCCCGGTTCCATCGCAGGGTTTAAAGAAGGATGTCTGTTTTTCCATTTATTACAATATTGTAGAACAAATAGTTGACAATGATTCCGAAAAGGGTTTTATTTGTTCTACAATTATACAATATATGAGCGATCAACGACTCGGAGAATTTGAAGAGATCATTTTGCTTCTGGTGGGCATCCTGGCTGATGAGGCTTATGCTTTCCACATCGGAGAAACTTATACCCGGCAAACCGGAAAGAGTAGCTCCATAGGTGCCATTCACTCGACCCTCAGCCGCCTGGAACAGAAAGGTTTTCTCAAATCCCTGCACAGTGATCCGACACCCGTACGGGGAGGCCGGAGAAAACGCATTTACCGGATTACGGCATTGGGTCAGCGTGCACTGACTGCATCACGCCAGCTCCGCCAATCGCTCTGGAACCAGTTTCCAGGATTCTCGGATCTATCGTTTCACCATGAGTAACCCCTCTTCACAACGCCATCCTCCCCGCCTGGCTGCCCGGTTCTTGCATTGGTTCCTCCGGGACGATCTGGCTGAAGAAGTTTCCGGCGATCTGTGGGAGCACTACCAGCAGAAGTTCCATGCTGCGGGGCGCCTTCGCGCCAACCTTGGTTATTGGTATCAGGTGCTGAACTACCTGCGGCCATTTGCTATTCGATCATTTGTTATTTCCTTTTTTATGGGCATGTTCAAACAAAATTTAAAAATCAGTTTTCGTCATTTACGCCGCAAAGCAAGCCTCACCTGGATCAATCTGGGCGGGCTGGCACTGGGTATGATGGCCACCTTGCTGATCGCTTTGTGGATCCATGACGAATTCACCTATAACCGGCAATTCAAACACCATGATCGTATTGCCATGACCATGCAAAACCAGCAATTCGGCGACCACATTCGTACCTGGAACAGTCAGGCGATGCAACTGGCACCGGCATTGCGTGATCAATACGGCCGCTATTTCGATGAAGTGGTCACCACCTCCTACTCCGGCAGGCATCAATTTTCCTGGCAGGATAAAAAAATCATACGCTCCGGAAATTTTGCTGAACCTGGCATCGTCAATCTGTTATCCCTCCACCTGCTCGCCGGTGATGCTACTGCCTTGCAGGACCCAACCTCCATCCTCGTTTCCACGACCACAGCCAAAGCCATCTTTGGAGACGAAGATCCGCTGGGTCAGCCCATGTCCATCGATAATCGGATGCAGGTTAAAGTTGCCGGCATCTATGAAGACCTTCCCTACAACAGCTCATTCAACGAATGGACATTCATTGCGCCCTGGGAATTATTAAGTACCACGGAAAACTACCGGGACCGGGTCGGCTGGGGCAACAGTTGGTTCCAGGTTCTGGTTCTGCTCCGGTCCGGTATTGGCCTGGAAGAGGCTTCTTCAGCGATCCGGAATGTAAAGAAAAACAACATCGAAGCTGAGTACGCTGCACGCACGCAACCACAGATCTTTTTACATCCTATGCCCAAATGGCGGCTTTACGGCCAGTTTAAAGAGGGAATCAATACCGGAGGCCGCATCCAGTACCTACGCACCTTTGCCTTGATCGGCCTGTTCATTTTATTACTGGCCTGCATCAACTTTATGAACCTCAGCACGGCCCAGGCGGAAACCAGGGCCCGGGAAGTGGGTATCCGCAAGACCATCGGATCGCGTAAAAATCAACTGGTGGGGCAGTTCCTGAGTGAATCGTTCCTGACCGTCATTTTGTCGTTTGTGCTGGCCATGCTGCTCATCCGGCTGTGCCTGCCGCTGTTCAACCAGGTCACCGACAAGCAAGTTCAGTTGCCCTGGGGATCGCCCTTTTTCTGGCTGATTTCCGCATGTTTTATCCTGATAACCACCATGCTTGCCGGAAGTTATCCGGCATTCTACCTATCCTCCTTCCGGCCCATCCGGGTGCTTGGCGCCTTAAAAAAGCCCAAAGGCATTTTTAGTTTACGGCGAGTATTGGTCACCCTGCAATTTGCGGTTTCGGTCGCTATGATGATTGGTACCCTGGTCATCATCCGCCAGATAAATTATGCCAAAGACCGTCCGGTCGGCTACACCCAGGACAATATCATTACCGTGCCCATCAAGTCACCGGAGATCATGAAACATTATGAAGCAGTTAAAAGGGACTTGTTGCAAACCGGTGCCGTCCAGGCCGTAGCCGCTTCCGATGTTAAAATGACCTCAACGTACACCACCAACAGCGGATTTTACTGGGAAGGAAAAGATCCCGATTTCAGCGAAGAATTCCGTACGCTCCGGGCGACCTATGGATTCGGCGATCTGGTCGAATGGCAAATGGTTGAAGGCCGGGACTTTTCCGAAGAATACGGAACCGATTCATTGGCCTTTATCCTCAATGAAACCGCCGTAAAGTACATGAACCTGGAACATCCGATAAACACTCGCGTACAATGGGGTCGGGATGAAGATGCCCGCCAATTCCACGTGATTGGAGTCGTAAAAGACATGATTACCACCTCCCCTTTTGAAGAGGTTCACCCGATGATTTATGTGCTGCATTACGGCTCTTTCATTCATTACCTGAACATCCGTTTGCGTCCGGAATCCGGGGCACACCAGGCGTTGACCGCCATCGAACAGGTGGTTAATCACTACGATCCGGATAATTTATTTGAATATCAGTTTTTTGACCAGGAATACGCCAGAAAATTCAGCGATGAAGAAAAACTGGTCAAGATCACTTCTTACTTTGCCCTATTGACTCTATTTATTTCCTGCATCGGTCTCCTGGGAATCACCACCCTGGTCCTGGAACAACGACGTAAAGAAATTGGGATGCGGAAGATTCTGGGCGCTTCCCAACAACAACTTTGGTTGTTGCTGTCTTCAGAATTCTTAGGGCTTGTGGTTATTGCCTGCTTCCTGGCCGTTCCGATCTCCTATTATTACATGCATTCCTGGCTGCAACATTTTAATTACCACACGCTTTTATCCTGGTGGATTTTTAGCCTGGCCGGATTGGCTGTCGTTGCCATTACCCTGATCACGGTGAGCATACAAACGCTGCGGGCGGCCTGGCAACATCCGGTACAATCCCTGCAATCCAATTAAGCAAGTTGTTGCCTTTCTCCTAAAACTTCATCTCCCGGGTGACAACTTTGTGCGGGCTGTCTCTTTTTATCATGAGGACAAACTCCAGAATCCGGACCATACAGTTGGGATTCATTGCCTGCTGGTTGCTGATCCTGGGGGAATGGCTGACCGATTTCTACTTTGCCACCCGCTATCCCGGATACCGGTGGCAAACTGAATCCATCAGTTATTTAGGGCAACGGGGAAGTCCGGTCGAATTGCAGGTTACCATCTGGGGTGCTTGTTTCACGCTATTGCTGGTCCTGTATGCGTACGGATTTTGGCAAGCCTTCCGCCCCGCCAGGCCGGCTAAATGGTCAGCATGGCTGATCGTGATGTATGGATTGGGGGAAGGTGCCGGCTCAGGCTTCTTTCCCATGGACCCACCCGGTTCCCTGCAAACCGCCTCAACCTTTTGGCATGAATTGCTAAGCAGTTGGGGCGATGCCGCCATCATTACCCTACCCCTGGTATGGATGTACCTGTTTCGCCATTTACCATGGATGCGATTCTACCTGAAAGCAGTAATTGTCACCGGTTTGATCCTCGCCGGCTTTTTTTTGGCGGCCAAATGGGGACAGCCCCCGGATTTTATCCTTAATTACAAAGGGCTCTGGCAGCGTATCTATGTTTCCGACTTCCATGTGATGCTGGGCATTGGAAGCATCCTGATGTTGAAAAGGCCTACAAACACTCCGAAATGACCTGTTCTTCACCCTTTCAATAAGGTGCGCCTTTGCATTATCTTTAACTCCACTGTTTCTGACAAAATTACAAACCAATGAAATCCAAAATCTTTGGCGACTTAGATACGTTGCTCTACTTTCTGGCTATCCTGGGATTCACTTTCTTGATGGCCACGTTGGTGAATCGTTTTCTTGTCCGCTTGGTCAAACATTCAATGAATAAAACCGGCACCGATCTGACCAATTACCTGTTTCTCAAACATTTCATCATCGGCATCATTTATCTGGTCGGTATTGGCTGGGCCATGCTGATCCTTCCTTCCTTCAAAACCGTTGCCCACACCTTGCTCACCGGTGCCGGCATTGTGGCCATCGTGGCCGGCCTGGCGTCGCAACAGGTGTTAAGCAACATCACCAGCGGTTTGTTTATGGTCATTTTCAAGCCTTTTCGCATCAATGACCGCATCACCATCCGTGATTCCCTTACCGGTACGGTGGAGGATATGACTTTACGGCATACGGTCATCCGTGATTTTAACAACAACCGGATCATCGTACCGAATTCGGTCATGGGTGGTGAGATCATTGTCAATACCCACCTGGGCGAATCAAAGGTGTGTCAACGGATCGACATCGGGATCAGCTATGGATCGGATATTGACCAGGCACTGGCCATCATCAAGGAAGTGGTAGCTGCTCATCCCGAAGCCCTGCATCCGGATACTTCCGAGGTACTGGGGGGAGAATCGGAATCGGTGGCTGCTCAGGTGATCAGTCTGGCCGACAGTGCGGTCGTGATCCGGTTTTGGGTCTGGGTAGTCGACGCAGGCACCGGTTTCCGGGTTCAGGGGGATATGCTCAAGCAGCTCAAAGCACGATTTGACGCGTCAGGCATCGAAATACCATTCCCGCAACGTACGGTATGGATGGCCAATGCCAAGAGCACCAAAAGCGCTTAACCGGAACTAATTCTTTAACGGCACCACAATTCCTTCACCATGACAACAACACGACATCGATTTCAGCGCCAGTACCTGGATCAAATATTAGCTACCGAGGATAAGCACTTGCAAAAATTGCATCAACTGGTGGCTGACGCCCTTCAAGAACAGGAATTGATTTCCCAAAACCTGCTGAACCCTCCGGTTGAGACGTTCAGCCGGGGCCAACGGGTTGCCGATAAAGTAGCCACCTTCGGAGGCAGTTGGACTTTCATCACCACCTTTCTGATCATCCTGATTACCTGGATCGTCATCAACATCATTTTGGCGACCAAAGCCTTTGACCCTTACCCATTTATCCTGTTGAATCTGGTCCTTTCCTGTATTGCTGCCATCCAGGCTCCGGTAATTATGATGTCCCAGAATCGTAAAGAGGAAAAAGACCGTCAACGGGCAGAAAACGATTACCTGGTCAATTTAAAAGCCGAGATCGAAGTACGTAATCTGCACCAAAAACTCAACCTGCTGATGGAAGAGCAATTCCAGACGCTTTTGGATATTCAAAAATATCAGACCGAGTTGCTGGAGGCAATCCACCGGAAGAAAACGCCCTAAGGAAGGATAATATGGATCCGACAGCAGGAACGAAAGCCAGGCTTATAATCGCACGGCTTTCTTAAGGTCTTTCTCCAGAACGAATTCAAAGTTGGTACGGACGATATCGCCCATGCTATGGCATTCAGAAAATACCCGGGTCTTATGATGGCGATTAAGCTCTTTCTTCAATTGTTCGATTTTATCCGGAAAGGAAAGTTTATCGTTGGACATGATTTTGAACAATTCATGCAAGCGATGACGGGAATTGGCGATCCGGCCGGCAATCAGGCTGTGCTCTTCCATCTGGTATTGGGTAACGGCTTCCGGCTTCATGTGTTTGATACCCAGAAAGATCAGGGGATTGTTGTCTTTAAAATACTGCGGTAGATAGAAGTTCTTTCTCCCTTCGTAGGACTGTTGATCGAAGTCAATGGCGCGAATCCGAAATTGCGAGCCTTCGATGTCGGGTGTGATGTCCACTACGAAGTTGTAGGAGCGCATGTCCCCCAGCAAGCGGACAAAACACCGCTCATTGAATTTCACGAACTCCTTAGCCATACGGATCTGGTTAAAGACGTTGTCCTTGAGGTATTTCTTCATAAAGTCATCTCCGGGAATACCTGCAATGTGCTCTTCAATGAGTGTATCCTTATTGAGAAAAAAATCCAGCTTATTTGGTGAAATGAGGTTTTCCAATTCGAGTCCATAGATCCGGGATGCATCGGCCACCTTGATGTAAAAATGATCGTAATTATCGTTCAGCCGATTGATGATCCGCACCCGGAAAGGATGGGTATTTCCGAACGTACAGAAATCAATGCGTGATATGGACAGGTGGTCGATCACTTCCACATTGCCGGAAGTCTTCAGGAAGGCATAAATCATGCGCAAGTCACGAGAGATGTCGGCATAGTCAAGATCACTGTAAAATACGGTCCGCCAGAGGGTATCCTGATTATCCATATTAAGCAGTGGAATGGATTCGGTATAACGCATCAGATCGTCGTATTGCAGGTCTATCCGGATACAGCGCTCATATTTTTCCAGGTATCTCCGCAGGCCGCTTGATACCGGAAAAGGTATCTTCTTCTTGGAAGGCAGGTCGTTGTCTTTCTGCTTGGTACTCACTAAAATGGTTTGGAGCCTAAAGATACGAAAGTGGGCGTTATGGGTCGGATTCAGCTCTTATTTGACCGCATGCCTGAACGACTATAAATCCAGCGAACTTCTCGTTAAATTGAGTCCAGAATAAACCAGGGACGATCAGGAGATGGTCTTTTTGATAAACATCACACCTATTTATGGATAATTTTTTCCAAGCTGCCCTCGCAGAAGCCCGTCAAGGACTGGCTGAAGGAGGGATCCCCATTGGGAGCGTACTGGTGCATGAGGGCAAGATCCTGGGACGTGGGCACAATCGCCGGGTGCAGCAGAGCAGTGTTATTTTGCATGGTGAAATGGATGCCCTGGAAAATGCCGGGAGACAGGCAGCCCACATCTATCACCAGTCCATCCTCTATACGACCCTTTCTCCCTGCCCGATGTGCACCGGTGCGATCCTGTTATACGGCATCCCCCGGGTGATCATCGGTGAAAACAAAACCTATATGGGCGCCGAGGATTTGTTAAAACAAAAGGGCGTCGAAGTAATCATCCTGAACGATCCCGAATGCATCCGATTAATGGAATCGTTTATACTTGAAAATCCCGGTTTATGGAATGAAGACATTGGCGAAGAAGATGCAAACGATGATTAAAAACCGATGGAGATGGAGCATCCGATTTATCTCACGCAACTGATTTATATCCTGGAGGGACAGGAGGAAATCTTTAACCGTTTTGAAGCGTTGGTACTCCCCCGTATCCCTGCCTACCGGGGTGAAGTCCTCCTGCGGGTCCGTCCGGATGCTCTTTCGCTGATTGAAGGAACTATGGATATTCCCTACGAAATTCATTTGGTCTCATTTCCAGATGAAACATCCCTCGAGCAATATACCGCGGATCCGGTCCGTAAAGAATTCCTGCATTTAAAAAATGCGTCCATCCGTTCCAGCCTATTGATCAAAGGCAAAACCGTCCGGTAACCGAGTGATACCAACCCTTTTCCTTTTGGCACTGAATAACGGATAAATCCGTGTTTCCGGTTACATAAATCGATAGGATCCCACCGTTTGATGATTTCATCCCAGAAATCGCCCGGCAGGTAACAAGCTGCCCTCATTCCCGCGGCAAGTTTATAATTTAAATGAATGGATCCGATGACTCGACCTGACCGCCTGATGCATACCTGTTTGGGCCGCCTTCAGAAGAAAGAATTATTTATTCCGGAATTTAGGATGAAATATTGTTTATCTGAAAAAACAAATATTAAACTGCGAAGAACATGAATGGTCAATTCAAGAAGCATTTTTTCTGGTCAAACTTTTGCATTCTGGCTTTCACGTTGTTATCCAGTTGTACCCAGTCAGACTCCAATTCGCAAAAAACAATCATCCATCCTTCTGCCCCCGTCGTTGACCTTGATCTTCCGGTATCAACCATTGCCATTCTTGGCACCTTTCATTTCGTGGCCAATGTAGATCCCTATAAACGAAAATTTGACATAGACCCGGAGGCTCCTGAAACACAGCAAGAACTGGCCCAACTACGCGCCCAGCTCAAACAATACCACCCCACAAAAATATTAGTGGAATATCCGGTGATTTCCCAGGATTATCTCGACAGCCT
>JAGQXC010000537.1 GCA_020436785.1 Saprospiraceae bacterium
TGGACGTCATTCTCGACCGCTTGGCGGGCCGCTTCTTCCGGTGTCTGAAAGAGCGGACCGACGTCCACGTCGAAACCCATATCCGCAAAGCTGGAGGCGATGATGCGGGCTCCGCGGTCATGGCCATCCTGACCCAATTTACAAACCAGGATGCGCGGCCGGCGGCCATAACGCTCCTCAAATGCATCCGCCTTGTCAATGGCCTGTCTGAAGTCTGAATCTTGTTCCATGGTTTTTGCATATACGCCCTGGATGGTGGCTACCTGCGGTTGGTACCGGCCAAAGGCACGCTCCATGGCCTGAGAGATCTCACCCAGAGTTGCCCGGGCACGGGCTGCCCCAATGGCCAATGCCAGCAGATTGCCGGAGCCGGTGCGGGCACTTTCCTCCAGTTGGTCCAGCGTGTCCTGCACAGCTTCCGCATCACGATGGTCACGCAGCAAGGCCAGGCGGGCCAATTGATTATTCAATACTTTTTCCAAAGAAACCTCGAGGAGTTCCACCTCTGCTTCTTCCTCCACCTCGTAAATGTTGACCCCAACGATGGGATAGGTGCCACGATCAATGCGAGCCTGTTTCCCGGCTGCCATGGCCTCAATGCGCTGCTTGGGCAGCCCCGTTTCGATCGCTTTGGTCATCCCTCCCAGTTCTTCCACTTCCTTCATGTAGCCCTCCGCCTCCCGGATCAGGGTCCGGGTTCGTGTTTCCAATGCTTCCGACCCACCCAATACGTCGATGGTCTGACAGATGTCCGTGTCCTGCTGGAGGTAGAGCTGGGTATCCCGGGCGATTTTGGCCGAAAAATCGGTCGGTAAAGCCAGCGCCTCATCGAGGGCATTGGTGTGCAGGGACTGAGTACCTCCCAGCACTGCGGCCATGGCTTCGATACAGGTCCGCGCCACGTTGTTGAATGGGTCTTGTTCGGTGAGGCTCCAGCCCGACGTCTGGCAGTGGGTGCGCAGCATCCGGCTTTTGGGATTTTTGGGACGGTAGGCGCTCATTAGCTGGTCCCATAGATACCTCCCGGCCCGCAACTTGGCGATTTCGGTCAGCCAGTCCATACCGATGCCCCAGAAAAAGGAGATCCGGGGAGCAAAATCGTCAATGTCCAGCCCGGCCTGAATGCCTGTACGCACATATTCCACGCCATCAGCCAGGGTATACGCCAACTCCAGCGCGGCAGATGCTCCAGCTTCATGCATGTGGTAACCACTGACGCTGATGGAATTGAAGCGCGGCATGTGTTGCGAAGTAAAGGCGAAGATGTCGGCCACGATGCGCATGGATTGTGCCGGGGGATAGATGTACGTATTGCGGACCATAAACTCCTTGAGAATGTCGTTCTGGATGGTCCCGGCCAGCTGCTCCGGCGACACGCCTTGCTCCTCTGCGGCTACAATGTAAAACGCCATGATGGGGATCACCGCGCCATTCATCGTCATGGAGACGGACATATCTTGCAGAGGAATGCCGTCAAACAAGATCTTCATGTCCTCCACGCTGTCGATGGCCACGCCGGCTTTCCCCACGTCTCCCTGAACCCGAGGATTGTCGGAATCGTAGCCGCGGTGGGTAGGCAAGTCAAAAGCAACCGACAATCCTTTCTGTCCGGCCGCCAGGTTGCGGCGATAAAAAGCGTTGCTTTCCTCAGCGGTGGAGAAGCCGGCGTATTGGCGGATCGTCCACGGTCGACCCAGATACATGGAAGCATATGGTCCCCTGGTGAATGGTGAATTTCCGGGGATGCCGGGATCCAGGTTACCGATGCCGCGTGATTTATACGCCAACTTAAGAGACTTGTTTTTCCAGGGATTGGACATGATTAAAAATAGTGAGATTTTAGAGAATAAGCGCTAGACGTTTAACACCAGGCTCTAAACATTAGCATTTAATTGCTTAGGTAAAGGTAAAAGCAGTTGGCCGTCCAGCCCTAAAATTCAACATTCAACACGCAACCTTCAACCTTTTAATAATAACTTTGCCGGTTCATGCAGATCCCCTACACATACGAAGTGTTACCGAATGGATTGCGGGTCATCCATCACCAGGATGCCTTCTCCAGGCAGAGTGCCGTCAGCTTGCTGTACCAGGCGGGATCACGCTATGACCCGGCCCAACGAACCGGTATGGCCCATCTCTTTGAACACCTGATGTATACTGGTACGCGGCGGTTCACCAGCTACGACAAAGTGCTTCAACTGGCGGGTGGAGACGGCAACGCTTTTACCAATCAGGATATCGCTTATTATTATGCCATGTTTCCGGCGGTCAATCTTCCGTCCTACCTGGAGCTGGAGGCCAATCGGATGACTCAGTTACGACTGAGTCAACGGGGGCTGGATACCCAACGCAAGGTGGTGATCGAGGAGTGGAAAGAGACATGTCTGGACGAGCCTTTTGGTGACGTACTTCACGTGCTCTGTGATGCCATTTATGAAGACCATCCCTACCGTTGGCCGGTAATCGGGTATGACGATCAGGATCTGCGGCGCATTGACCGCAATGATGTGGCGGAATTTTATCGACGATATTATCAACCCGGTGAGGCCATCCTGGCGATAGCCGGACCACAGTCCTGGATGGAGACGCGGGATGCCTTGCTCCAGTATTTTGGTTCGATTCCCGGGCAGCCGGCAGGTCCCGTTGCGCTCCCCCCTTATCACTATACGCGGGGATTTCAGGAAATCACCAAAACGGTGGATGTTTCCCAAACCGTGGTATTCATCGCTTTTATGATGCCCGGCCGGCGGGATCCGGATTATGCGGCGCTGGACTTTTGGAGTCAGTGGATGTCGCAAAACATCTCCAGTCCATTGTACCAGGACCTGATCAAAAAAAGGCAATGGCTGCTGGATATCGATGTTTACCTTACCGGAGGGATGGAACACGGACAATTCATCATCGAAGCCCATTTGTTGCCCGACAGCTCGGTCGACAAAGTCCTGAAGCGGATCTGGTGGCACCTTGACCAGGTCAAGAATGGCCGTTTCCGGCCAGGTGGCATTCAGGCAGTCAAGAATAAACGGGAAAATGCGTTTGAATTTCAGGGCATTCATCTGGCACGTAAACTTTCCTTGTTGTCCGAATCGACCTGGCTCGGTCACCCGGAAGCTTACCTGGAATACCATCAACAATTCATGGACAGCACCATCCCGGAATTGACGGCCCTGGCCAATAAATATTTTGTACCGGATCAATGTGTGACGCTTATTTATGAAGGAAAATAAAAGGATATCATGATTCACCCCCTGATTGAAGGACTGTTGGACATCGGGCAGAAAGCAGCCGATGCCATTCTGGAAATTTATGCCCAGGAAAACCTGTTTATCGAGGTCAAGGCCGATGATTCACCACTGACTGCGGCCGACCGGGCCGCCCATCAAATCATCAAAGCCGGCTTGACCGGTTTGACCCCGGAAATACCCATGGTCAGCGAGGAGGATGAAAGCAACTGGGCTTCGATGCAATGGCCCGTGGATGAGAAATATTGGGTGATCGATCCCCTGGATGGCACCAAAGAATTTATCAAACGCAATGGGGAATTCTCGGTCAATATCGCCCTGGTGGAAAATGGCTACCCAACATTGAGTGTTGTGGTGTTACCTGCGCACCATTGCACCTATTTTGCCACGACCGGGAAAGGCAGTTACCGGCTGGATTGGGTGAGTGACCATCCCGTACGGATTAAAGCCAAGGATGCCCGTCTGGAGGATCATGCTTTACGTGTGGTCGTGTCCCGGTCCCATTTGGATGATACTACCAAAAAAATACTGGGCGGCCTGAATGATCCGGTACCTACACCCCTGGGCGGTTCGATGAAATTCACGCGTATTGCTGAAGGTCTTGCTGATTTTTATCCCCGGTTCGGCCCTACCATGGCGTGGGATACGGCTGCTCCCCAGCTGGTGCTGGAGGAAGCCGGCGGTCGCCTGCTCGATTGGGAGACCAAACTGCGGAAACAGTATCTCCGCAAGGGCCTTAAAAATGGTTACTTTGTAGCAGCCGGAAAACTGAAGGGTCTGGATGAATTTATGCATTATGCGATTTAGCCCGTCAAGAGAAAAGTTTGTTTTTTATGCTTTTGCAGCGTTGATTGCAGGCTTGCCCTTTTCCAAAGCGCTAAGTTCGGTCGCTCTTACCGCATTACTGATCGCAGCACTACCCCCTCTTATCCGGGCGGGATCGGGCATCTGGAAAGAAAGCCGGCTCTTTTTTGCCGTCAGTGGACTCCTGATCTTTTACCTGATCAGCGTCCTGTGGTCCGGGAATACCACGGCTGCCCTGAATTTTGTCTACCGTCAAAATATGCTGCTTACTCTACCGATGATTTGGGTGGTTCATCGAGCTTATTTGCTTCCCCACTTGAAAACTTTCCTATATATTTTTATATATGCCTGTGGAGTCACCAGCGCCATCACCTTGTTGCTTTTTGCTTTTCCGGAAAATACCACCCACTGGATCAGTACTCACCTACCCGGATTGAATCCTTATGAATTCCTGGAGAGCCGGACTAAATTCGGTCTTTACAGTCCGTTTATTGACCGGCTGCACTTTAGTTACCTCCTGGGGCTGGCCATCCTGGGATTGATGTGGATGCGACAGCGTCATTGGTGGAATGAATGGATTACGGGAGGCGCAATCCTGATCGTTACCACATTCTTATTTCTGGGTGGGCGTGGTGCACAATTGGGAATCCTCTTGATCTTGTTTCTGTGGATCTGGAAATGGATTGATACCCGGTACGCACGACCCGGATCCTGGAGTAAAAGTAAAAGATGGGGCATCGGAACCTTATTGTTTGTGGCCTACTTTGTTCTGGCTCCCGGCTTATTGTTTCAAACGCTGGAGCCGGTAAAGGCCAGGTATGATCAGTTATTCTGGGAGTTGAAGCTGTTGCAAAATGGCGAATACAAACAGTGGGACTACCGGCATTTCACGACGTTGCGTCGCCTGTTATCCATAAAAAATCATTATCGCCTGATCTCCCGGCATCCCCTTACTGGAACCGGTGTTGGCGATTATCGCCAGGCCCTGCAAGATGCCTATAACGAAGACCGGGACAAGGGTTTGGATCTGGAAGCCAATGCACACAACCAATTCCTGTTCATCTGGGCCTCAGCCGGGTTACTGGCCTTTCTGTATTTTGTCTGGTTACTGATCACGGTTGGTCACAAAGCCTGGCAGATGCGGGATGAATGGAACCGGGTCCTGGCCATTTCCGTATTGTTTTTCTTTGTATTTCTGTTGCTCTTTGATGTCTTTATCATCTATCAGATCGGTGCGATGGTCTTTGTCCTGAGTATCTGCCTGATCCTGGAAGGTTCTGTCACGCGCACATGAAAGTCCTGCACATTTCATCGGCACGGACCTGGCGGGGCGGTGAACAGCAGATCGCCTATTTACTGGAAGGATTGCAATCGTTCGATGTAGAGCAAGTTATTTTTTGCCCGGAAAATTCGCCGTTATGGTCCTGGTGCAAAGATCGGTCATTCCAGGTCCATGCCTATCGCAAAGCCAATCTGAGCCCCCGGGTTGTTCGTCAATTGATCCGGCTGATCCGGAACGTTGAGCCCGATCTCATCCATATGCATGATTCCCATGGCCATACTTACGGCGTCCTGGCTCATACATTCGGGCCGAAAATACCGATGGTTTTGCACCGCAGGGTCGATTTTCCGGTCAAGCCAAATGTCTTCTCCCGGTGGAAATACAATCATCCGGGCATAAAGGCGATCCTCTGTGTATCCGGGTTCATTCGCCAGTTATTGTTACCGGATATTCGGCGGACGGACATCCTGTACACCGTATACAGTGGCATAGACCCGGACCGGTTTGGCCAACCGCAGATTACCTCGAAAGGATTGCGATCCGTCTTCAGCGTACCGGCTGGGGAAGTCATCATTGCCAACATCGCTTCCCTCGCACCACACAAGGATTATTATACCTTTGTCCGCACCGTCCGGTTATTAAAGGATCAGGGACTGCAGGCACATTATTTTGCTATTGGAGGGGATGGGGGCGAAATGGAAACCGTCCGGTCTTTTGCCCAAGAATTGGATCTGGAAAAAGAGATCACTTTCACCGGATTCCGGACTGACGTTGCTGCCTTGGCCCAGGACATCGACGTGCTACTGATAACCAGCAAGGAGGAAGGACTTTGTACGACCATCCTGGATGCATTCGCCGGAAAGATACCGGTGGTAGCTACAAACGCCGGCGGTATCCCGGAATTGGTAAAGAACGAAATAACCGGTTTACTGGCGCCAATAAAGGATCACCAAAAGCTTGCCCATCAGGTAGTGCGCATGTTGGACCATACTGAATTAAGGAATTCGTGCAAGGAAGGTGGGTATGAATTAGCAAAATCTTTTGATTACCACCGCATGGCCAGGACTATTTACCAACACTATGCAGGAATTCTAAAGGGATGATCCACTGAATAAAATCGTTCCGTCAGAGTGATCATTCTTCCTCCCCGGTGTCTTCCCCAAAATATTGTTTTACCCTTACCGCCGGGCGCTTCCCGATGACTCGCTCCAATTCTGCCAGTGAGGCCTGCTTGATGCGCTGGACGGAAAGGAAATGCTTCAATAACTTTTCAGAAGTCTTACCGCCGACGCCGGGAATCTGGGTTAGTTCCGTCCGAATGAAATTTTTAGAACGTTGATTGCGATGGAAGGTGATTGCGAAGCGATGCGCTTCATTCCGTATCTGCTGGATGAGGATGAGCGATTCCGACTTCTTATTGATGTAAACCGGATATGGATCGCCGGGCATAAAGATCTCCTCGAGTCGCTTGGCAATTCCGATAACGGTCACTCGCTGGAGGATTTCCAATTCCTGCAAACTCTCCACCGCCGCATTTAATTGCCCTTTGCCACCATCGATTACAATCAGTTCAGGAAGGTCGGTCCCTTCGTCAAGCATCCGGCGATAGCGCCGGAACACCACTTCCTTCATCGAAGCAAAGTCGTTCGGACCTTCAACGGTTTTGATGTTGAATTTACGGTAATCGCTTTTGGATGGTTTAGCATTTTTGAAGACCACGCAAGAGGCTACCGGATTCGATCCCTGGATATTGGAATTATCAAAACACTCAATGTGAAAAGGGACTTTATCCATATGCAAGTCCTGTTGCAAGGTGGTAAGCACTCGTTCGGTCTTCGTCTGCCGCTTCGCACGGGTGGCCTTATCCTGCTGCAATTGCTGCATGAAAAATTGCGCATTTTTCATCGAAAGATCCAACAGTTTCTTCTTGTCACCGATTTTGGGCACCGTTACTTTGAGTGAAGCATCCGCCACTTCAATAGCCAACGGCACGATGATCTCATCCGCGTTGCTGGAATAGCGCTCCATGATCCGGTCCACCGCATAAGCCAGGATGTCCTCCGGTTCCGAGTCGAGGTTCATGGTAAACTCAAAGGTATTGGTATAAATCATCGCTCCGTTAACAATCCGCAAATAGTTGACAAATGCGGTTTGTTCGTCGTGCACCAGGCTAAATACATCCACATTGGTCACGGCAGTGCTAACGACGGTGCTTTTTGATTGATAATCTTCGAAGGCAGCCAGCTTTTCCTTGACGGCATGGGCCTTTTCAAATTCCAGATCTTCAACATGCTTTTCCATCTGGGCGTTCAGGTGCCTTTTGACTTCACTGAAGTTCCCTTTGAGGATGTTGGACACCTGGTGAATGCGATCCAGGTAAGTGGCTTCATCTTCCAGGCCTTCACACGGTCCATTGCAACGTTTGATGTGGTATTCGAGACATATTTTGAATTTGCCTTTGGCGATATTTTCCGGTGTCAAGGGATAGGAGCAGGTGCGAATGGGAAATAAGGTGCGAATCAAATCCATGATGATTTTCGTCCGGGCCTTCGAGGTATAAGGACCAAAATACGTTGATCCATCCCGTATCAGACGACGTGTAAAAAAAACCCGGGGAAATGGTTCATTTTTTATGCACAGGTAGGTGTAGTTCTTGCCGTCTTTCAGCATTACATTGAAGCGCGGCAGATGTCTCTTGATGAGCGTATTTTCCAGCAGGAGGGCGTCACTTTCATTATGGACAATGATAAACTCCAGGTGATCGGCGGTCTTTACCAATGTCCTGGTCTTATAAGCCAGATCTTTCCGGTTGGTGAAGTAGGAAGCAACCCTTTTTTTGATGTTCTTCGCTTTGCCGACGTAAAGAATGGTCCCGTCATCCGCTTTAAA
>JAGQXC010000538.1 GCA_020436785.1 Saprospiraceae bacterium
TAATACAAAACCTCTCCGCACCGGGGTGAGGTATTATTTCATTGAAACCATCTTTACTTTATGAACACCATCTGGAACTCCATGCAGGATTTAGCCCACAATTTTTTACTCATGTTACCAAAAGCCATTATGGCCGTTGTACTGTTTGCCCTGCTTTTCTTGTTTGCAAACATCACCAAACGATTCAGTCAGCGTAAACTGCACCAACGCATGGATGATCCGTTATTGGCCCGCTTTATATCGCAGATTATCCGGTTCACCATCCTGGTCATCGCGGTCATGCTGGCTCTGAACATCATGGGATGGGGCGGTGTTGCTCTCGGACTTCTGAGTACTGCCGGCGTCGGCGCTCTGGTGATCGGTCTGGCATTTAAGGATATTGGAGAGAATTTCCTCTCTGGCATCGTGATGGCCTTCAACCGCCCGTTCCGGATCGGGGATACCGTCGACCTCAACGGCCATCTTGGTAATGTCATCACCCTCAACCTACGCGATACACAGATCAAAACATTTGATGGTCGAGACATCTTCATTCCCAATGGATTAATCGTAAAAAATGCGGTCATCAACTATACCATCGATGGTTACCTGCAAAATGATTTCACCCTTGGCCTCGACTATTATACCGACCGGATGCGGGCCATGCTCATCATCCAGGATACGCTGAACAGCTATCCCCATATCCTTCATGAGGAAGGCAAAAAGCCTGACCTGCTGATCAGCGAACTGACCAGTCGAACCATCAATGTACGGGTGCGGTATTGGTTTAATCTGGATACGGGTACCCTGTCTCCCATCGAAATAAAAAAACAACTGGTGAACTTGTGCCTCGAACGCCTGGAAGCCGCCGGAATCTATTTACCGAAAGAAATCATTGAAGTCAAAGCGTATAAGGAATTGGAACTGCCGGTAAAATCCATTACTGCCAACGGCAGCAACCTGTCCTGATCTAGCGGGCTTTGACCCATTTACCAGTCAGGATGCCCCGGCCGGTTTGCACCCGGACCAGATAGACTCCGGCCGGCCAGTTGGCCACATCCACCATCTCTTGAGTGGACCGGAGTGCCTTCTGGATGATTGTTTTGCCGTCCAGGGAGGATATTCTTAATACTGCCGGACCGACCAATGGTTGAAACATCCGGATGTGCAACGATTGATGGCCAGGATTTGGATAGAGTGACCACTGATCAGACAATTGGATCGGCCGCGTCGAAGTGGTTTGATTCACAAAGCGGCGGATCATGCCATCGCCTTTGGTAAGGATGTAAAATTCTCCGTCCGCATCCACTCCAAAGCGTAGATCGACGCGATCCCCTCCGACCAGCTTCAGCAATGAGGTGGCATTGCCTTGTGCCGTATGGAGGTTTATTTCCTCGATGTTGGCCAATCGACCCGTTTGCAGGGAATCCACCGGAACCCGGAATAAGCGGCCGGAAGGAATGTCCCCGAAGATGTAATTCCCTGTCAACTCGGGAAATTGTTGTCCCCGGTAAACAAATCCACCGACAATCGCTAATCCTTCGTCGTGGTCAAACTGGGCCACGGGATAGGTGTATCCGTAGATCGAATCATCCGCAGGTAAGGGATACACAAATTCCCTTCCCGACGACCTCCGGTAGACGAAGGTGCCTTCCCGAACGCCCCAGCCGTAATTGGCGCCCTTGAGACCGATGTTGACCTCCTCCAGATTTTTCTCCCCGATGTCCGCAATCAGCATCCGGTGGTCCCCGGCGGGATCCCAACAGATGCGGTGCGGGTTGCGAAAACCATAGGCCCAAATCTCGGGAAACGCATCCGGCACTCCCACGAAGGGATTGTCAGCAGGATATCCATACTTGCCGTTCACACTGTTCGTTCCGAGAGGGTCGATGCGAAAAATGGTACCGAGGTAGGAACTGATGGTCTGAATGTTCTCTTCGAGGAAATTGATGGACGAGCCGCCTTCTCCCACACAGATGTAAAGTAAACCATAATCGGGATCGCCGGGGCTCACGGTCGGATTGAAGGTGATTTCCTGAATGCCATGCAGTACATCGGGATAATCCATGCGCAATAATTCTCGATGGGTACCCTCAAACGTGTTGGCACTCGTGGAGGTTGCCTGCCACTCTGTGACCACCCACTGCAGACTGATGTGTTGGTAGGCAAACGGCGAGAAGTCCGCTGGGGCAGCGTTTGTCTTTTCCGAATGGGCCGTGTAGAAAAGTCCATTTTTCAAAAAATCGGGATGAAAAGCAAAGGCCCCGAAGCCGGTTCCTTTTCCCGGCTGATGGATAAAGTCGTCAAAATAATCGAATAAGTTCAGGTATAAGCTGGACAATCCATGGTCCAACACCCACATCAGGCCCCGCAAATCATTCACTCCCATCCGTCCGGACCCGTCCGGCAATTCGCGCAGCATGTTGATTCTCGCCTTGGGTGCTACCCCACTGGTGCGCTGGATGGAAGCGAAAGGTTCCAGCTGGTAGGTCAGACCGGAAGTTTCGATCTTTTGGGGCATGGGATTGGCAATTTGACCAAAGGTCACCAGTGTAACCAGGCTAGCTGTTATCGTCAGAGACGCGGACAAGGTCAATTTCCTTCCTGGCGTCATCTGGACGCTATGGTTTCAACCAAGAAAGGATGATTCAGGCATTCCACCACTCTGGTCAGGTATTCGGTGAAAGCTTCCAGGGAAGTGATCCCATCCGGCTCCTGTTCCCAGGCTGCCAGAAAATAATAGGTCAATTGACGGTTGACCGGTCGCAATACCACCAAATGACTCAACGCATCTTCGGTTCGTTCAATCAAATCTTCGGTCCTGAACAATACAGCCATCCCGACCCGGTCATTGGCCAGGCTTTGCTTCCCGTAGGTAGCCAGATAACTCCATCCTGCCGTTGGGGCATCCTGGACCACCTCTCCCCCATCCAGTTTCACCAAACCGGTGCACAGGTTAGGCACCTCACTACTTACCGTTACCTCATGCCGGGTCAAGCGGCTTCCCGCCTCAATGGATAGCTTAGAAGTGACATCTGTCTTGAAATCACCTGCTTGCCATCCATCGTATTGCGTGGCCACTACCGATCGCAGCAATCCATTTTCTGTGATCCGGCAGAATACTGAATCGGTCACGGCAACCCGCTGGGCGGTATCTTTAAACCAGGTAGCCAGTGAACCGACTCCCAGGGATTTACCAACCTTGAGAATGTCCATGCCCCAGTCTGAAGGTTCATGGTAGGAATCAAATCCATCCAGCCCCACCCCTTGCAGGACCATATTATGGGTTTTTTTACCAAAAATGTCGGTGGCGTTACGCCAATCCAGGTAAAACCGGTAGCCCACTTTATCTGATTCCCAGCCGGGACCTTCATAACGGATGTACCAACTGTGATCGGTGTGCTCCGGCGGTACCCGCAGGTCCTGAACATTTTCAAAATGACCTTCCATGTATTCGTGCCCCTCCCAGTGGCCTCCAAATTTATGCGACAGTTCGGCCTGGGTTCGCTTGGGAAAATCCGGGATGATTTGATCCTGTTTTCGCAAGGACAACTCGACGGTCTGCCGTTCATTGCCTGCGGTTTCCACCCACAACAGGGCCGAAGAAGGCACCCCTTCCGCATTCGGGATCCACTGGCTGGGTATGGGTTGACCCGACTGAGTCCAGACCAATTCATCCTTGCTGCTGCTCAGTTCCTGCCAATTCACCGAAGGGACCATTACGACCTCCTCCCGGCTAAAATCAAGCGGATTGGTTATTTCCCATTCCA
>JAGQXC010000539.1 GCA_020436785.1 Saprospiraceae bacterium
CGGGGTTTTGGATAAAGGAAGCAAGGAAAAAGGAAAAGGAACCAAGTTTATCGCGAAAAGCGATTGGCGCATAGCGGTATGGGGTGCGGGGTGCGAGGTGACGGGGGTAAGACAGAAACAATGAACTGTCATTTCGACTGGAGGCATAGCCGTAATGGAGAAATCTCAGGATGGGTATGGGGTGCGGGGTTTTGGATAAAGGAAACAAGGAAAAAGGAAAAGGAACCAAGTTTATCGCGAACAGCGAATAGCGAACAACGAAAAGCGAATGGCGAAAAGCGAATGGCGAACAGCGAATGGTGCCGGCCCTGCAGGATCACTGATCCAGGAACAAATTGTCGATCAGCCGCACCTCACCGGCCCAGGCGGCTACGCAAACTACCAGTCTTTTTGAAGGTTTGGCAGGGTGGGCGGGCTGCAGGGTGTATCCGTCAGCGATCTGCACGTATTCCGGTTCGAGGCCGGCCGCCAGGATCTTTTCTTTGGCGTTATTTTCTAAGGCACGATAATCCTTATTGCCTTCCATCAACGCTTCCAGGATCTCACTCAGGGCCTGGTAAAGGACGGGAGCCTGCATTCGGATATCCGGGTCCAAACGACGGTTGCGCGAGCTCATGGCCAACCCGTCAGGTTCACGAACCGTCGTCACCATGACCAGGTCGATTGGCAACTGCAATTGCTCCAGCATGCGGTGGATGATGGTCCACTGCTGGTAATCTTTCTGGCCCATGTACAAACGATCCGGACGTACAATGTTCAACAGGCGGTAGACCACCTGAGCGACTCCGGCAAAGTGACCGGGACGAAAAGCTCCTTCCATGACGTCGGTCAATCCTTCAAAATCAAAATCAGGGGAGCTGATGCCGTCAGGTGGATAAATCTCCAGAACCGTTGGTACGAAGACGACATCACAGGCATGATCATAAAGCAAATCCAGGTCTTCGGCAACGGTGCGGGGGTATTTTTCCAAATCTGCCGGATCATTAAATTGAGTGGGATTGACAAAAATGGAACAGATGGTGATGTCATTCTCCAGTTTGCTGTCGTGGATTAGCGACATATGGCCGGCGTGCAAAGCACCCATGGTGGGTGCAAAGCCAATGGTAAGGCCGTTAGACCGGGCCTGACTCAGGTATTTATGGAGGTCAACAATCCGTTTAAAGTATTGCATCCGTGGTCGGTTTGAGGATGTAAACTACAAATTATTGCTTTGGGAAACCAGGGCTCTGTGGCCAAAGACGGGGTGGAAATTGGGTAAATTTGACTGCACTTCTGGACTGTTTTAGGGATGGAACCATTTGCTGATGACCGTCTCGGCGGTTTTACCCTGGGGCGTATAATCTTTATCGAGATGCCGGTGCCGGTGACTGATTTGCGGATACCATTTCCACAAGAATCCCCCTTGCCAGTAAGGCTCCCTTGACCAAACGGAATAAAGGGCATCGAGGGCATTGGCCTGGGCACTTTCATTGGATTGGCAATTGGTGAGCCGGTCTTCCAGTTCCCAGGTGTTGTACGTGCATCCATCCACACTGAGGTAGCCATATTCGGTGAATAGCACCGGTTTATTCAAACGGGCGGAGAAGTTCCTGATCTTCTTCCGGAAAGGATTCCAGGCTTTCACCAGGTCAGGTACAGTCGGATTGGCGTCTTTCAATAAAGGGAAATACGCATTGATGCCAATGTAATCGAGATCATTCCAAAAGGGGACCTGATCGAAGTCATCCCAGTTGGCGGCATACGTAATCGAACCATGATAGGTCTGGCGGATCTGGTGGATCAGGTTCTGCCAAAAATAAGGGCGGGCAGCCACCGCTTCCCGGAATTCCGTTCCGAGGCAAAATAGTTCTACACCGAGGGAGTCTGCAAGGCTTGCAAAGGTAAGGATGAACCGGGTGTAGGTCGACTCCCAGTTCTGCCAATCGGAGTCGGAAGTGTATTTCAGATCGCCGGTCCATTGACCATGAATCCAAATTTGCGGCTTAAGCAATACGTGCAGGTTGGCTTGATGAGCCTGTTCGATGGTTGACCGCACTCCGGAAAGACGCTCACCCCACCATTGTCTTTCATGATTGAACTGGACCATGGGCTGATCCGAACGGGTGAATCCAAAAGGAATCACCGCAATCCAATTGGCATGAATGGCCGTTAGTTCGAGCATAGGGTTATCGGTGGCCTGTCTGGGAGGAGCTTCCAGGGTGATGCCTTTGACGCGGATGGGTTGAATGGGAGCGTTTTCCGGCACCGGATAGTCCATCCCACCTTGTATCCACCACCAGGCAGCAATAACCAATACGGATAAGAACAAGCTGATGCGGAGTTTGGCGTGCATAGCATTAAAGATAGGACCTTTCACGAAGACTTGCCGATTGATAAATTTTCAAAAATGCAGACTAAATCCAGGGATAAAAAAAGTAATTAGGCAATATTTTAAGAATAAATTTGATGAATTGAAAATATTTGCGCTTTTTCTTTAAAACATTTGCATAAAAATGGGCTTTCGCTTTAAATTTGCAACATCAGATAAAGATCTGAAATCGGAAAGGCTATGTAAATGAAGTTGAGTCGTTGATGATGGGTTGGTTGGTTTCAGATCATCCTGAGATGATCTGCTGAACGACTCCTTACATCAACACTCAACTCCATTACTTTTGAAAAACCAGGTTAAGGTAAACAGAAACCGGATCATACGATCCGAATCGACGGCCTTAACCGCATCAACACTGTGAGGTGATGAAACTGGCAGCCATGCCCTCTTGTCTCGGGGGTGGAGATCAGCGACAAAGAAATCATCCATGAAACAGTCTAGGCGTGCATCAAGCAGCTCTCCTTCACTCTGAAATTATTTCATGAATGATCTTCCCAAGCCCTTCGTGAAGGTTCGAATCCTTCCCTCACAGCCCTTTTGAAATGGTACTCAGGCTAATGGTTTGAAGCTATAAGTAGCTGACCGGGAGCCTGAACACGACATTACGAAATTACGTCAACACGTAATCACACTGTGAGGTGATGAAACTGGCAGCCATGCCCTCTTGTCTCGGGGGTGAAGATCAGCGATAAAGCCTGCAGTTCATGAAACGGTCGAGGAGATGTAGGTCTCCTCTTACACTCCAACATTATTTCATGCACTTCAGTCCCAAGCCCTTCGTGAAGGTTCGAATCCTTCCCTCACAGCCCTTTGAAATCGTACTCAGGCTAATGGTTTGAAGCTTTACGTAGCTAACACGGGACCTGAACGCGCCAAAACGAAAATACGTCAACACGTACCACACTGTGAGGTGATGAAATTGGCAGCCATGCCCTCTTGTCTCGGGGGTGAGGTAAAGCGATAAACGCGAGATAGACCGATGACAGATTCGTCTGCCGGTAGGCAGGGTTGACCACTCTCCATTTTGTCTCGTGGCTAAGCCCCTCGTGGAGGTTCGAATCCTCCCTTCACAGCAATTTTCCCACGTTCACTCATTAAATCTCTTAAATGCCGACAGAACCCAGCGCCTGCATTTGATCCAGGGTGGGGTTAACACTGCCGCCTCTTGGTTCAAGGGTAATCGCAAAGGCACCGGCCTCAGCGATAAAGGGAACCACCAGGGGGTAGGTCGTATCGGAAGGGATCGTCAGGACGCCCATATCCACCGGCTTGCCATCCACCAGCGCCCACAATTGATAAGAACGGTCGGAGGGCGGGGCAGGCAAATGACCGATGGATAACAAGGTCTGGCCCGCTACCGGGTTATAATATACGGTCAGTGCATTCAAAGGTGCTATTTCAGTTCCTTTCATTGGAATGGCCCGGGTGGCGGTATCCTGCAAAAATTGAAAATATTGGGCCAGCCGGTCCCTCTCGGCGGTGGTGGAGTCACAGGCAGCGGCTAGTGCCCGATTACCGGTAACGGCAGCGTTCAATTGATCCATGTGCCGTGAATTCTGGTAAACAAACCAGGCAATCAACAGGGCTGCCAGTGCCAGAAGAGCCATCAGGATTGAGCGTCCACGCTGTAGGCCGTGTATTTTTGTTTTCAGAGAATCCTCCAGCGATTTAAATTTATCCCGCCGGATGCGATCGAACAAGGCCTCTTTGGTGTCAGGATGGGGCGGGATAGCACCGGCTTGAGCCATCTGCCCCATGGCGATCTCAATCTCCTGCAGTTCCCGACGGACTTCCGGGTATTTTTGCACTACTTCCTCAACTTGCCGGCTTTCACTTTCCGACAGCCATCCCAGCGCATATTGTTCGAGGATACCGGATTCTATGTATGCTTTAACATCCAATGCCTTACCTTTTCAACCAGGTTACCACCCATTCCCCTATCTGAATAATGATCGGAAAAAAGGTCCAGAGTTTTAATTCATTTTTCAATAAACCACGTAATTCCAAAAGGGCATTTCTGGCCCTGGTCTTCACTGTACCTAACGGGATCTGCAACTCGTCACTTAATTCCTTCTGAGTGAAATCGCGTTGATATAAATACTCCAAGATAATACGGTGTTTTTCATCCAAACGAGCAAGTAACTGATCCACTTGCATGCCATCCAAAGGGTGAATCTCCACCGGTTCGTCCTTATCTACGACAGAACCGCCATAATCGGTTTTCAGAGAACGTTTTTGATGGGCACCGCGCATTTTATCAATGGCGGTATTCTGAGCAATTCGCGCCATCCAGGAAAATAAACTACCTTTTGCAGCATCATAGCTGGCGATGTTTTTCCAAATTTTAAAAAAAGTGTCCTGTAAAACTTCTTCGGCTAAATGGACATCGTTGATGCGGCGCCGGATAATCCCCAACAGTGCCCCGGCGTACTGGTCATACAGCATGGACAGGGCTGTTTCATCATCGTTGCTGAATAGATGAAGTATTTCCTTTTCTTTCTGAATAAAATGTGAACCCTCTGCCATTTCGGTAATACCTCCTAAAGATGACAAAAATATACCACAAAATCCATCCCCTTATCCGACTTCGTAGTAGGCAATGACAAACCATTTACCGGGAGCGGAATCGAAAATAGTATGTTTTATGGTCTATACAACACTCCTAATGCTTATCCTTTGTCTGGTCTCCGTACTTAAAAACCGGAGCTGGCTGCGCTAATAAAGGCATCAACGATCCGATGATTTTCTCCGGAGGACCTATCTTTATCAAATGGAATCACACCGCTCCGGATTTGTAAACATCATTGGCAAGCCAAATGTGGGCAAATCCACCTTGTTAAATGCCCTGGTGGGAGAGAAGTTATCCATTATCACCTCCAAACCACAAACCACGCGACACCGCATCCTTTCGATCCTGAGCGGCGAGGATTTTCAGATCGTATTCTCCGATACTCCGGGACTGGTGGATGATCCGAATTATGGTTTACACCGGATGATGAATGCTTTTTCCTTATCTGCATTTGAGGATGCGGACATTATGATGCTGGTCACAGACCCTTACGATAACTTTCAGGAGAACGATCCTTTGATCCCCTTGCTTCAAAAGCTTGAAGTTCCGAAATTGTTGCTTGTCAATAAGATCGACCAGGTGGCTGAAGACCGTATCGACCAGGTGGTTAAAAAATGGAAAAACTGGGTCGACTTTGATTACATTCTGCCAATCTCGGCGTTGCAAAAGGAGGGTGTGCCGGAACTCATGCAATTAATCCTTTCACGATTACCCGAAGGTCCGGTGTACTATCCCAAGGATCAGCTGTCAGACCGACACAACCGTTTTTTTGTTGCCGAAATGATTCGTGAGCAAATTTTGCAACTGTATTCCAAGGAGATTCCCTATGCGACCGAAGTCCAGATTGATGCCTACGAAGAAGAAGAAAACATTGACCGCATTCGGGCGATTATTTATGTAAGCCGGCGTACTCAAAAGGCAATCGTCATCGGGAAAGATGGAATGGCCATAAAAAAATTGGGAATTGCGGCCCGCCAGGAAATCGAAGCATTTCTCGGAAAGCAGGTTTACCTGGAATTGTATGTCAAGGTTCGCGATGATTGGCGCAACGATGACAAAAGTTTACGGGGATTTGGGTACAATGCGGATGCGTAATGGAACCCTCGTTCATTTTTGCAATAATATGCGGCGGTACTGACCCCAAAAGTCTGCCGGCACATCTTCAAGGATCTGTAGCCCGGTGTGAGGCACCAGGGATTCAATGCGACAAGTCATAACACTGAAAAAGAAGTTCACCGGAATGTGAGCCAGTTTCCTGACCCAATTGATTTTTTTACCCAGCGGCACCAAAACATCAAATACCGCGATGCGTCCGCCCGGTTTAACGACGCGCTCTGCCTCCTGCAATGCCTTGACCGGATCGGCAAATACCGCCAATACCAGGTGAAGGATAACCGCATCAAAGGAATCATCCGGAAATGGTAAATGGTGACCATCGATTTCCAGGACCTCTCCCTGAAGACCCAATCCGGCCATCCGCTTATGAAGCCGGCGGATCATGGCCGGAGTGAAATCGACAGCGACTGCAGTGACTTCCGGATGAATCCATTCCAGGTCAAGTCCGGTTCCCGCTCCGGATAGCAACACGGTTTGACCAGGAAGAAGTTGCAGTCCCTGAATGGAAGCCTGCCGGGATTGGGTGAACAATCGTCCGGCCACATCATAGACAGGAGCATACCAACCGTACCTGATTTGATTCCAACGATTAAGATCCACCGGAACAATTAAGATTAAAGAAGCGGGAGTAAAGATATCTAATTTGGAAACGTTGTACCTTGGTAGCCGTTGTCTTGATGAAAAGATATGAAGATCACCTACCGGTTGGACAGCAATCCGAATACGTACCGCCAGATCCTGGAGTTGCAGGCCATTAACGCCCGCGAATCAACGACGCCGGATATCTGGAAGCAGGAAGGATTTGTGACCGTCCGGCATACGCCGGAATTATTGGACCAGATCCATGGAGGTTATGGTCATCTGGTAGCTCATGACGGGGATCAACTGGCAGGATATGCGCTGGTCATGCTGGCCGGTTATGCGGCAGAGGTACCAGTACTCACGCCGATGTTTGAACGCATTAAAACCCATATCGATCCGGAGCGGACACCGGGATGGTCACCCTACGTAGCGATGGGCCAGGTCTGTGTGGCGAAGGCTTACCGGGGGCAAGGCGTGTTTCAGGGAATGTACGATCATTACCGCGAATTGTTGAAACATGATTTTCGCTCCGTAATCACGGAAGTTTCATCGGAAAACCCGCGTTCATTGCGCGCACATTTTCGCCAGGGTTTTACGGTCATGGAAACGCGGGTGGGTCATAACGGAACCTGGCTTTTGGTTCGATGGGATTTTGAACCGACCTGAACCCAAAGCACCTCATAGGCGTTTACAGGTTCAGACCTGAAATGCGCCACATCACTTGACTTCATTATAAAGATCACTTTTATACCTTCAAGGTACAACTAGCTTCGCATCGCGAAGTTGCCTTTAACCAAAATCAATACAATGGAACCGGAAGATAAAAAGCGAGAAGGTTTACGGAAAGCGGCCTTGCACTACCACGAACATACCCGGAGGGGTAAAATCGAAGTTGTTCCCACCAAACCCTGTGTCACCCAGGACGATTTGTCACTGGCTTATACGCCGGGAGTCGCTGAACCCTGCCTTGAAATCGCCAAGGAGCCTGCCCTGGCTCGTAAATATACTTCAAAAGGTAACCTGGTGGCCGTCGTCAGTAACGGTACGGCCGTCCTTGGATTGGGAAATATCGGTGCACTGGCCGGAAAACCGGTCATGGAGGGCAAAGGCGTACTCTTTAAGCGTTTCGCAGACATTGATGTGTTTGACATTGAGGTTGGATCGGAGGATCCGGAAGAGGTGATCCGGACCGTCCGCAACATTGCCCCCACATTTGGTGGAATCAACCTCGAAGACATCAAAGCGCCGGAATGTTTTTACATTGAAGAGACCCTTAAAAAAGAGCTGGATATTCCGGTCTTCCATGACGATCAACATGGCACGGCCATCATCTCCGGTGCAGCATTGATCAATGCGGTTGAACTTGCCGGCAAAAAACTTGCGGAAGTGAAACTGGTCGTCAGCGGTGCCGGTGCTGCCGGGATCGCCTGCGCCAATTTTTACATTTCTTTGGGCGTCCGCTTGGAGAACATCCTGATGACCGACAGCAAAGGGGTGCTCTGGATAGGCCGGGGCGATGAGGATCGCAATCCCTACAAGCAAAAGTTTTTCAGACAAACCGAGGCCAGGAACCTGAGCGATGCCATGCGGGGGGCCGATGTCTTTTGTGGTGTCTCCCAAAAAAATGTCCTGACGCCGGAGATGGTCCGCACGATGGCCGATACCCCAATCATCTTTGCCATGGCCAACCCGGATCCGGAAATCACCTATCCACTGGCTAAGGAAGCAAGACCTGATGCCATTGTCGCTACCGGTCGCAGCGACTATCCCAACCAGGTCAATAATGTCCTGGGATTTCCATTTATTTTCCGCGGCGCTTTGGATGTGCAGGCAACCGGAATCAATGAACCCATGAAACTTGCGGCGGCCCATGCGCTGGCGGCGTTGGCCAAGGAGGAAGTCCCTGATAATGTTAAGCGCGCCTATGGGGATGCTTCGTTGTCCTTCGGACCGGATTACATCATACCCAAACCATTTGATCACCGGGTATTGGTCTGGGCTTCAGCTGCCGTTGCCGAAGCGGCTATAAAAACCGGTGTTGCAAAGAATGAGATCAATATCGAAGAGTATAAAGAAAGCTTGCGGGATAAAGTAGACTGGTCACGGGAATTCATGCGCAACATTTATACCACCGCACAGAAGAGTCCCAAACGAATCGTATTTCCGGAAGGCGACGATCCGAAGATCATCTGGGCTGCCAGTGAAATCATCCAGGAAGGATATGCCATTCCCATTCTGTTGACCAACAACAAAGAAGAGTTGATTGCTCATTTTGAAGAGCTGCATCATGATTGTGAGGGCATCGAAATCATCGAACCGGACAAATGGCCCTACCGTAATGACTACGTCCAGGAATACTACCGGCTGCGGCAGCGGAAAGGAAAATCATTGACGGGTGCAAGCATGAGCCTGCGGAATAATTTTTATTTCGCCACCATGATGGTCCATATGGGTCATGCCGACGGAATGGTTGCGGGCGAGACCGTCAGTTATCCGGAGGTGTTGCGTCCCGCTCTAAAAATCATCGGGTCCAAGCCTGATCATAATCTGGTAGCCGGGATGTATATGGTGCAACATGAACGTCGCAATTATTTCTTTGCCGACGCCGCCGTTAATATCAATCCTACCGCAGAAGAACTGGCGCTGATCACCGTGATGGCCGCAGAGGAGATGGAACGATTGCATATGGAGCCACGGGTAGCCATGTTGTCTTTCTCCAGTTTTGGTACGGTCAGAGCTCCTGAAACGGAGAAAGTGATGAAAGCGGTCGAGCTGGTACGTAAAATGAAGCCGGGCATGCCGGTAGATGGGCCGGTACAACCGGATCTTGCACTGGACCAGGAAGCCATCGCCCAAATCTATCCGTTCGCGGATCTGCGGCGGCGACCAAACCTGCTCATCTTTCCGAATCTCGATGCCGGAAACATCAGCCTGAGATTGCTCCGGTCTCTGAGTCAGGCGAAATCGATCGGTCCGTTAATCATGGGATTGAACAAACCCATTCATTTGTTGCCACGAGGTACCGAAGTGAACAATATTGTCAATCTGGCCGCCATAGCCTGCGTGGATGCGCAATACGTCGAAGAAAGCCGGCATGCCAGGGAAATTCACCAGTAAAACAGTGCTTCATAGTGCGTATCCGGAAAGATAAAAGCTTTAAACCATACTGCGCTTTAATGGCCTGGTAAGGCAGGTAGGACCGCCTCCTCCCTTGATGCTGATTTCTTCGCCGGCATAAGTGAGTACGGTGCACCCGGCCGCCTGTAAACGCGCTTGTGTTTGGGGATGACCCTCAACCATCAGGCAGACCCGGGGAGCCAGGGCAAGTACATTACAACCTATACGATTAAATTCAACTTCGGGTACTTCTATGAGTTGATACCCCAATTCGAGTAGTGTCAGGCGGAAAGCAATTGGCATCAGAGGTGCGTAAACGACGGCAAGATCATCAGCCACCGGGCTGAGTATGGACATCAGGTGGAACACATCGGTAGGGCCGCGGAAATGGGGAAGGTCGGCTACGATCACCTTAACACCTAGCGGATCCAGCATGTCTTTCAGTTGCCGGATGCCATCCAGATTGGTTCGATAGGTATGACCCACTGCCAGTGTCCGGTTATTCAACCAGGCTACGTCGCCACCTTCAACCGTACCCGGGGATTTGATCTTGCCCAGGATGGGGATGTCCATTTCATAAAATAAGGCCCCTGCGGCTTCCGGTTCTCCGCAGCGCGAGCTTTTTCCCATGCGACAAAGGATGGCGCCCTGGTCGGTCAGGATGGAAGCATCCCGGCAATACATGGAATCCATGGTCAGGGATTCATCAGGCGCCAAATGACGAACCCGGATGTGATGGTCGAGAAGGATCTTTTCAAAAGCATGATACTCCGCCAATGCCCTGTCACGGTCCGGGGCATCTAAAAAATTGAGCGACTGCCATTCATTACGGATTTGTTCTTCACTGTACATGGCGTTGGCCGCCGGTTTGATGACCACGGATAGCAGTTTGCCGGTTTCCGATTGAAAGGTCGTTGTCATGGCTGGTTCATTCATTGGAAGAAGATGCCTTGAACCGGATGTAAACATAAAACGGTATTCCGGCAAATAGCAGGAGGAATCCCCAATAGACCGGCTCCATCCCGGTTCCGGATACTGCCCACAAGGCATAAGCAAAACCAAGTATCGGTAGAATCAGGGATTTAAATGAACTTCCGGGTAACTTGTTTCTCCCCTGTAAAATAAACAAAGCATAGGCTGCCGCTCCGAAAAGATACGACAGCAGGACGGTGGTAGTGGTAACCAGGATTAAGAACTCAAAGGCCTTAACCAGGCCACGTGAGTAATTCATCAGCATTGCCACGGTGATGATGGCGGAACCGATCAGGATCGCTGTCACCGGCATGTCATACCGGTTAGTCCGTTTAAACAATGGAGGGAATAGTTGGTCACGGGCTGCTGCATATGGAATCTGTCCCTGGATCAGGATCCACCCATTGAGTGCCCCAAACGTCGATACGACCACTCCTCCGGCAACCAGATACCGGCCGGGCGAGCCCCAGATCCGGGCAGCCGCATCGGCAAATGGCGCGTTGGATTGAGTGAGTTCCATCGGTGAAATAATCCCCATCACGGCTACGGTTCCCAATAGATATACGGTTATGGTGATCAGCGTGCCCCAGATGGTTGCGCGGGGAATGATCCGATCGGCATTGGCAATTTTTTCTGCCGGTATGGTCGCACATTCGAATCCAAGGAAAGCAAACAACGTCAGGGCAGCAGTATGCGAGATGGCTTCAAAATGGCTGCTGGTACTGGTATTGAACGGATGAAAATGTTCGGGATTTAAATAAAAAATCCCTACAAATGCCATTAAAAGTAAGGGCATCAGTTTCAGGCTGGTGGTGATGACCTGAAATTTACCTGCATTGCGGACCGGACGGGTATTAAGCCAGGTTAAAAAAGTGATCGCCAGAACACCGGTCCCGGCTCCTGCCAACGGGTTGGTGCCCAGAACTGGAAAAAATACACTTAGATAACTGACGAATGCAACCGTGATCGCCGCATTCGAGCCCCACACGCTGAGGATGTAACCCCAGGCTACCAAAAATCCGGGAAAGTCACCGAATCGGTCACGGGTATAGGCATACGGTCCGCCACTTACATTACGAACGATCTGACTGAGCCGGCTAAAGATAAATGCCAGGATCAATGCTCCGGCGGACGTGAATAACCAGCCCAGGATGCTGATCCCCCCATAGGCGCCCAGGCTGGAAGGAAGGAAAAAGATGCCTGACCCAATCATATTCCCAATGACCAGCGCCATGGCCATCCACAGCCCGAGTTTCTTAACGTTTTTTGCTTGATTCATTCATTGGGGTTTGCCGGAGGCACCAACTTTTCACTTGCGTTTCAACGGATGTCTCAGAACTAAAAGTAAATAAAAATTCATTGTATGTGCCGGTATCCCAATGAACTCCCGGGTGGCCGCTGGGAGCCGGAGTTTCCGTCTATTGGCTGGCGACCACCTTGTGACCCAATTCTTCAATGGCAGAGATCAACGCATCAAAATCGGCAAGCTGACTGCGGTGATTGGCAATGGCGATACGCAGGCAATACATTTCTCCCAATGTCGTATACCCGGGCGCGGCGATGCCTTGCTCCTCCAGTTGCAGCTTGATCTCTTTGTTCACATTGTTTAATTCGGTCAACGACCTGTTTCCTGGATTATAGCGGAAACAAACAATATCCAATCCGATGGGAGCCACAAGCTCCAGGTGGGGATGCTCATCAATCCTCCGGCCCAGGTAATGCGCCTGATGGATGTTTTTGGAAATCATCCGGCCGAAAGCGTCGGCTCCATGTTCTTTGAGGGACATCCAGACCTTCAAAGCCCTGAATCGCCGGGAGAGCTGGATACCATATTCACTAAACCAAAGATGGCCGGCAGCCAATCCCCGGGTATTGCGTGCCAGGTAGTCCGGGATCAACGAAAAGGTCTCGCGGTGATTTGTGGCATTGCGAACCAGCGTACAGGCGACTTCAAAAGGCATATGCAACCATTTATGCAGATCGATGGTCACCGAATCGGCCCGTTCGATGCCCTTCAACTGAGGCTGTACCAGGGGTGACAGCATGGCAATCGATCCGATGGCACCGTCCACATGAAACCACAGGTTTTCAGATTTGCACAGATTTGCCAACCCGTCCAGATCGTCGATGGCTCCGGTATTGATGGTACCCGCCGTTCCGATGACGGCAATGGGATGCAAGCCGGCGGCACGATCCCGTTTAATCATTGCCTCCAGAGCCGAAACGTCCATGGTATAGTCGGCCAGAACCGGTACTTTATGAAGGAAGCGAGACCCCATTCCCATTAACTCGATGGCCTTCTGAACCGAAGAATGGACTTCCTGTGAGGCATAAACCACCATCGGATTGGTACCGGTCATGCCCTCCAGCCGGATGTCAAAACCGGACATATGGTGTCTGGCAACTGCCAGACCAACCAGATTGGCCATGGAACCTCCGCTAACAAGGATGCCGCTGGCTTCCATGGGATAGTGCATGATCTCTTTTAACCAATCGATGACCTGTGCTTCGACGAGGTTTGAAGATTGCTGACCACCACCCAGGTTAGGATTTAGGACCGAAGCCCAAAAATCGCCGATGACCCCGGATACCGTACCTGCTCCCATGTACCAGGCCCAAAAACGGGGATGTACATTTCCCATGGTATAGGGCAGAATGTACGCTTTCAATTCCTCGTCAATGTGCTGTGGATCTTCAGGACCGTGGGGCAACGGTTGGTGGAAATGGGGAGGAATGGTTTCCGGCATGGGTTGCCACACGGGTCGATCGCGGAGAGTGGAGAGGTAATCAATGGCATCATCCACCATCCGGTGCATACGTTCCCTCGCTGATGCCCAATCCGCAGGGTCCAGATTTTCGTTGTCCTGCCAGTTTTCGGTTTGCTTCATACGCCAAGTGGTTTTGCTGGATATCATCTTCAGGGTACAAAATTCTCAAAAAAGATCTGCATGTAAAATCCGTAGCGGTTATTCTTCTCGTAGTACCGGGAAACCAGCCGATCAAACAGCATTGGATCTGGTATTTCTCATCAAAAAAATTTCGATTATGCAACATTGGACACCTTTTTTTGGCCTCTGGAACAACAGATCGCGGTTTCTGGCGATCACGGTACTGTTCTTGTTTCAGACCGGCTTTCTGCTTGCGTCCAGTCACCGCGAGGCTCCGTTAATCGCCAATGATCCTCTGGCCGACAATACGGATTTATATGCTTTCCGCAGTCCGGATGATCCAAGCACCATTACCATTATTGCGAACTACATTCCGGGTGAATTGCCGTTTGGCGGACCAAACTACTATTCATTTGGTGAAAACATCCGCTATGAAATTCACATCGACAATAATGTAGAAACACCGGGTGACGACATCACTTACCGGTTTACATTTCAACATGTCATCGAGGATTCGACCACCTTCTTCAATATCCGGTTGGGTAAGCAAAACCTGCGTACAACGTACACGCTGGAACGAAGCACCGATGGTGGCATGACCTTTGACCTGTTGATCAGCGGAGGCGTCGTGCCGCCACCTAACATTGGTCCACGCAGTATTGAAGGAGGCGCCGGGCTGGGCGCTGATGGATACCATCAGTTGATGCTCCAGGCCATTCAATCCACTTCGTATGGTGAAAGGGTCTTCTGTGGTCCTGCCGATGACCCGTTTTTTGTGGATTTGGGGGGCGTATTCGACCTTGGTGATTTGCCCAGGCAAAATTCGTCCGTGAGGGATGGATTAGCCAAATATAATGTGCATACCATTGCGTTGAAAATTCCGATTACAACCTTGCAGAAGAACGGAAAATCGGTCGTGGAAGCGGAGAGCATCCTGGATCCGGATTATGTAATCGGCATCTGGGCTTCTGCCAGCCGTCGGGCCATGCGTACATTGCGCACCGATGGTGGTCAACCGGAAGAGTCCGGTGAATGGGTTCAGGTATCCCGCCTAGGCATGCCGCTGACCAATGAAGCCATCATTCCGGTTGGTTATAAAGACCAATGGAATTCCATGACGCCCTACCAGGATCTGGCAGCGCTGGATACCTTTGGCGACTTTTTTTACAATCCGGAATTGTCCCTCTATCTGGATGACGATCAGTTTGGAGGCGCAGTGCCGGCCATGCGTGGTTTGCGGATCCAATCCAATTCACTGCAATTAGGTCTTGATTTTCGCTATGGAAAAGACGGGTTGTTTCCTTTGAAAGGCTCTGATGCGGTGGCAGGTACGGCATTGGATGATGCCATCTTTGGCACGTTATTATTACCTAAAGCGGGAGCACCCCGGTCGGTAGATATCTGGCCCATTTTCCATACCGGAGTGCCTAATTTAGCACCCTACCAACTAGCAACCGGTAAAAATGGTGACCCGCTCGCGGCAGGTAAACCATTTATCAACAACTTTCTGCCTAATGGAGGGGATATGTTGCGTTTAAATATGGCGGTGCCAACGACACCCCGCAATGATCCGGCTTTCAGTTCATTGGGTTTGATCCAGGCCGCGGTATTGGGTCTGATCGATACAGCCTACAACCAAACCACGGACATCCAGTTCATACCGAACATGGATGGCTTTCCTAACGGGCGGCGACTGGAGGACGATGTAACCAGGATCGAACTGCAAGCCGTTTCAGGCATTGCACTGGCAGCGATCGGGTTATGGTATGATGACTATCAGGCGTCTTCACCGACTGCTAGTCCGGTAACCAACTTGTTGCTGAACGTACTGAGTTATTCGACCGGAGTGGAAGCTAATGACACCGACTTTCAACCCTTCTTTCCTTACGTAGCGGAACCCTGGAGAGGCACTTCTGTGGGCAGGTAAACAAGCCGCTCTATTCTTCCATCATTTAATCAAGAGAAATGAAATATAAGTTTTATATAATAAGTATCATGCTGATCATCAGCAGTTATGCCCAGGCTAGTAGTCACCGGGAGGCTCCTTTGATTGCACAGGATCCGTTGGCTGACAATACCGACCTGTATGCATTTCGCAGTCCGGACAACCCGGACAACATTACCATCATCGCCTGCTATGTGCCTATGCAAATGCCGCATGGCGGACCCAATTATTACGGTTTTGGAGAAAACATCCGTTATGAAATTCACATCGACAACGATGTGTCTACGGTGGGTGATGACATCATTTACCGTTTTACGTTTCAAAAGACCTATGAGGATCCCACAACATTTTTCAATATCCGGCTGGGAAAGGTCAATCCGAAGACCACATACAATCTGGAAAGAAGTATGGACGGTGGACAAACCTTCGACATGGTCATTTCCGGCGGCTATGTTCCGCCTAATAATATCGGCATGCGATCCATCACCGGTGGAGCGGGCTTGAACACCGATTACCAAACCCTAATGTCACAGGCCATTACATCGATCTCCACCGGGGAGATGGTCTTTGCCGGACCAACGGATGATCCATTTTTTGTTGATTTGGGAGGCGTCTTTGATTTGGGCGACCTGCCTAGGCAAAATGGTCAGCCAAGAGATGGGTTAGCCTGCCTCAACGTATCCACGATCGCCCTTCAGATTCCGATTTCCATGTTGCAGAAGGATGGCAAAATGGCCGGAGAAGCAGCCAATATTCTCGATCCTGATTTTGTGATCGGTGTTTGGGCTTCGGCCAGCCGTCCGATGATCCGGACCCTCAGTCCGGGGGCAGAACATTACGAAGGTGATTGGGTCCAGGTTTCCCGCCTGGGGATGCCTTTGACCAATGAGGCAGTTATTCCCATTGGCTTCAAAGATCAGTGGAATGCTCTGACCCCGTACCAGGATCTGGATCACTTGTCCACCTTTGGTTCGTTTTTCTACAATCCGGAACTGGCCTTGTACATGGACGATTCCCTGTATGGGGGAGCGGTACCGGCATTTGCACCACTGCGTATCCAGCGCAACTCGCTGCAATCCTTTGATTTTGGCTACGGTCAGGACGGACTCTATGGGCTGAAAGGCTCTGATGCGGTGGCAGGTACTGCTCTGGATGATGCCATTTTTGGTAATTTATTGTTGCCAGGACCCGGGTCGGCAAGATCGGTTGACCTTTGGCCCATTTTCCATACCGGAGTACCGAATCTGACTCCTTATCAACTGGCTACCGGCAAAAATGGCAACCCCCTGGCCTCGGGTAAGCCTTTCATCAATAATTTTTTACCCAACGGTGGAGACATGCTGCGACTGAATATGGCCGTTCCGGTGACCAACCGGGATGACCCGGCTTTCAGTCCCCTGGGAATCGTTCAGGCGGCAGTGCTCGGATTGCTGGATACGGCCTACAATCAGTCTACCGATATCCAGTTCATTCCGAACATGGACGGATTTCCCAATGGCAGGCGTCTGGAAGATGATGTCACCAGGATTGAATTGCAGGCGGTAGCCGGCGTTGCTCTGGCTGCCATCGGATTGTGGTACGACGACTACCAGGCTTCTAATCCGGATGCCTCGCCGGTCACTCAGGATTTATTGGACGTGGTCCAATACCAGACCGGGGTGAATACCAACGACACGACATTTCGGATGGCATTTCCTTATGTTCAGATGCCGTGGTCTGGTACAGGTAAATGTTCGGGTGAAATTCGTGACTACACCCAGCCAGACATCCTGGATCCTACCATGACCACCAGTATAATCGGTCTGGCGGTTCCGGAACTGAACATGGTTGCTTACCCGAATCCATTTAGTGAGGAGACCACCATCAAATACCGCTTGCCGGAAACCAATGAGATAACCATTCAGCTTTTTGCATCGGATGGCCGTTTCCTCAGAACCCTGACCAATGGCATGCAGGCCGCCGGAGAACATCAACTGAAAGTTGAAACCGGTGATCTTCCGTTAGGCATGTATTATGCCCAGGTGGTCCTCCGTGGCCGGGTCATTTCCGCATTAAAACTTCATAAAGTACGCTAGAGTAATGGGAGGTGTATGGTAAGTCATAGGCCTCCCTGCTCCTTATTCCCAAATCATCTAAAAAAATTCAATATGACACGTCGATTTATCCTCACCATAGCAGGCATCGGACTGATCGCCGTCCTGATCCGGTTGACCATTCCTTTTAATTCGAACCAGGAGAAATTTCCGGAGTTATTACCCCGTCAAGGTGTGGTAGGCTCTGTGGATGAATTAAATTTCCTGACTGAGAAATACATGCAATTGACCACCGACCTCCAATTGCATCCTGAACATACTGGCAACTGGCTAACTCTGGCTGAGCTTTATATGCAGGAAGCACGGATATCCGGTGAGCACGGTCATTATTATCCGGCCGCCCTGGAGATGATCAAGCAAGCCGGAGCGTTGAAACAAATGAAGGTCACGGACCGCTACCGGGCCATTCTCGACAAGGCTTCGGTATTAATGTCCCTGCACCGTTTTCAGGAAGCGCTGGATGAAGGTCGACAGGCTATCAAATTGAATCCCTATGATGCCGCCATCTATGGAGTCCTGGTAGATGCCAATGTGGAACTGGGTCATTATGCAGAAGCGGTTACGATGGCCGATAAAATGGTTTCCATTCGTCCGGATATCCGAAGTTATAGCCGGATTTCCTACCTGCGTGAGATCCATGGTGACGTGGATGGAGCCATCGAAGCCATGAAACTGGCGGTTGCTGCCGGTTATCCCGGTCAGGAACAAACCGAATGGGCCCGTTATCAGTATGGATCCTTATTGCAGCGATACGGGCATGCCGATGAAGCCAGAAAAGCGTTTGAAGAAAGCCTGGTGATGCGTACCAATTACCCCTTTGCCCTGGCGGCATTGGGCCGACTGGCCATCGATCAGGGCGATGAAAAAACCGGAGAGAGCAAACTGCGGGAAGCCATTGCAATCATTCCCGAGATCAGTTTCTATGTATCTCTGGCGGAGTTGTATCAAAAACAGGATCGTGAAGCAGAAGCGCTGGCATTGACTAAAACCATCCATGAAATGTTAAAGGACGACGAACGGACAGGTCATATGATGAATCTGGAGAAAGCGTATATCCTGGAAACCCTGGATCATAACCAAAAAGAAGCCTGGCAGGTTCTGCAGGAAGAATACCTCCGGCGCCCGGATAATATTGAAGTCAATAAACACCTGGTTCAGCTTGCCATGGCGATGGACGATGTACAATCCGGTGAAAAATACTGGAATGGAGCGACACGGACCGCTACCAAAGACCCTGACCTTCAACCGGTAGCTGCCTGGCTGGGTGAAGAGTTCTGATTCTTTGCATTAGAACGGGTAATTGGATAATTTGCATTAATAACCGAGATCATGCTGAGGTTAATCATCGCATTGTTGTGGATTTTAATGGCTCAAATGGGATGGAGCCAGATGATTCAGGGTCGAATTTTGGATAACCAGGAACAGCCGGTAGTTGACGCCTACATCCTGACTTATCATTCTGATCAGCATGCACATACTGATCAGGAGGGTCGCTTTACCATTCATGGAAGTCTTGGCGACACCTTACTGGTTTCCCACATTAGTTTTTCAACCAAAGTTGTGGTTGTGGACCGGTTGGATAACTTCATTATCCACCTGGAAGAATCATTGTTCTCTCTGGAAGAGGTCGTTGTAATGCCCCAAATAGACGCATTGAATGCCGTTACGCGGATAGACCTGGAAACCCAACCGGTGCGGTCATCGCAGGAAGTATTACGCCGCGTGCCGGGCTTGTTTATCGGACAACACGCCGGAGGTGGAAAGGCCGAACAACTATTTTTGCGTGGATTCGATCTGGACCATGGCACCGATATTGCGGTATCGGTCGACGGCATGCCCGTCAATATGGTCTCTCATGCCCATGGTCAGGGCTATGCAGACCTCCATTTTCTCATTCCGGAGCTCATTGATGAGATTGACTTCGGTAAAGGGCCTTATTATGCTAAACGCGGTGATTTCAATACTGCCGGTTACGTCGATTTCAAGCGCAAGGAGCGTTTGGACCGCAGCCTGATCCAGCAGGAGATCGGGCAGTTCAACACCCGTCGCACCCTGGGTATGCTTGGCTTCAACAACCAGCAGGATCAATCGGCATACCTGGCCGGTGAATTTCTTCGTTCGGACGGTCCTTTCGAATCACCCCAACATTTTAACCGGGTGAATCTTACCGGTAGTTTCACCAAGCGGATGGAAAATCTGGATAAATGGGCTTTATTGGTCAGTCATTTTACCAGTGATTGGGACGCATCGGGACAAATCCCTCAGCGTGCTGTCGACGAAGGGTTGATTTCGCGGTTTGGGTCCATTGATGATTCAGAGGGTGGGCATACCGGCCGTAATGACCTCAAACTGGATTATCAAAAGACTTTGGGTGCCGCAGACCTGGTAAAAACCAGTTTTTTTATCAGCCGGTATCAATTCGAATTGTATTCCAATTTCACCTTCTTTCTGGAGGATCCGGTCAATGGAGACCAGATCCGTCAAAAGGAGGATCGCAATATTTTGGGATTCAACAGTGAATGGCAGCACGGACTGAAAGGATCGGTAACCGGATTGTTCAATGCGGGCATCGGATATCGTTACGATGTCTCAAACGGGATTGAACTTAGCCATACGATGAACCGTTCCGTGACCTTGCAAAATATTCAGTTGGGAGACATCCATCAGTCCAATTATTACGGATACCTGAATGCGGAATTTGATCTGGGACGCTGGGTTATCAATCCGGGAATGCGGGTGGATTGGTTTGATTTTGCCTATCAGGATCACTTGGAACCGACCTATCATGTCGATGAAGTCATGAAGGGAATAGTAAGCCCGAAGTTAAATGTCTTGTACAATTACTCCTTGCAGTTACAGGGATACGTCAAGGCAGGAATGGGATTTCACTCCAACGACACCCGGGTTGTCGTAGCCCAGGATGGCAAAAAAATCCTGCCGGCGGCACGCGGTATGGACGTTGGATTCATTTGGAAACCGGTCCCGCGTTTAATGGTAAACCTGGCCGGTTGGTACCTGGGCCTGGATCAGGAGTTTGTGTATGTAGGTGATGCCGGAGTGGTCGAACCAAGTGGACGGACGCGGCGGCTGGGATTGGATGCAGGATTACGCTACCAGGCCGCAGATTGGCTGTATTTTTATGGGGACTTTAACTATGCTCACGGCCGGAGTATTGATGATCCGGAGGGTGAAAATTACATCCCACTGGCCCCTGTCTGGACATCCGCCGGTGGCATGCGGTTGCAAGGCCAACGGGGATGGCATGGCGGGCTGTCGTATCGATTTATGGGTGACCGTCCGGCCAATGAAGACGACTCCATCACCGCTAGTGGATATTTGGTGTGGGATGCGAATGCAGGTTATGATTTTAAGCGTTGGGGCTTCGGTTTACAGGTGATCAATTTGTTCAATACGGCGTGGAATGAAACCCAATTTGCAACTACTTCCCGATTATTTAATGAAACCCAACCGGTCGAGGAGATCCATTTCACACCGGGCTCTCCCTTCTTTCTAAATGCCATGATCCGGTTCATGTTTTAACTCTCCAATTGCCCGTGCTGGGCACGGACTTTTGCACCGGTTCTTCATGGCGCCTCGCTGTCACTTTGTTATTCGTAATGACAGATGACCGCAGGAACACATCTGTCATGCTGAGCGCATAGCGAAGCATCGTCCGGAACGAATTAGAAAATCCATGTAGAGGCTGTTCCATTTGAGAAAGGATTCCTGATTAATTTTCCTGAGCAAGCATGTGTCTCTTATTGAAGCATGATGCTACGGCGGATTCTTCATGACGCCTCGCTGTCACTTTGCTATTCATAATGACAGATTCACTTTGGAACACACTGTCATGCTGAACGTGTAGCGAAGCATCGGCCGGAACGAATTAGTATCAATCTTGAAGTTGCATCATTTGGATTCCTGATTGGTTTTCCTGAGCAAGCATGTGTCTCTTATTGAAGCATGATGCCAAGGTGGATTCTTCACGGCTCCTCGCCATTCACAATGACAGATGAACATTGGAACACATCTGTCATGCTGAGCGCATAGCGAAGCATCGTCCGGAACGAATTAGTATCAATCTTGAAGTTGCATCATTTGGATTCCTGATTAATTTTCCTGATCAGGCATGTGTCTCTTATTGAAGCATGATGCCGCAACGGATTCTTCACGGCGCCTCGCTGTCGCGTTGCTATTCATAATGACAGATTCACTTTAGAACACATCTGTCATGTTGAGCGTGTAGCGAAGCATCGGCCGGAACGAATTAGTATCAATCTTGAAGTTGCATCATTTGGATTCCTAATTAATTTTCCTGATCAGGCATGTGTCTCTTATTGAAACATGATGCCGTGTCAGATTCTTCACTGCGCCTCGCTGTCGCGTTGTTATTCATAATGACAGATTCACTTTGGAACACATCTGTCATGCTGAGCGTGTAGCGAAGCATCGGCCGGAACGAATTAGTATCAATCTTGAAGTTGCATCATTTGGATTCCTAATTAATTTTCCTGATCAGGCATGTGTCTCTTATTGAAGCATGATGCCGCAACGGATTCTTCACGGCGCCTCGCTGTCGCGTTGCTTGTTCAGAATGACAGATGAGAAGTATCCATTCATCTGTCATGTTGAGTTCATAGCGAAGCATCGGTTGGAGCGATATTAATGTTTATTTCATTCTTGTATATTAGAATGAGTCAAAAGGAACCACCCATGCGAATACATATCTACTACGTTTATATCCTTACAAATATCGGACGAACGGTACTGTATACTGGCATTACCAATAATTTATCTATTCGATTGAAGCAACACGCTGGAACTTTGTTGGATAGTGAAAAAAGTAAAGCTTTTACCCATCGATATGGATGTAAATACTTGATCTATTATGAAACGTACAAATATGTAAATAGTGCTATTGCCCGGGAAAAAGAAATTAAAGGGTGGCGCCGATTACGAAAGTTGGAATTGATCCGCACAATAAATCCTGAGTATAAATTTCTTAATCAGGAATTTGAATAATATAAAGACTCAGTATTCCGGATTCTTCACGGTGCATCGCCGTTGCACTGTTTGTTCAAAATGACCGATGAGTCCAATTATTCAGGAAGGTTGGTGACGCCCAAATAATTCAGACCCATCAGGATGAGTAAGATGATCAGGATGATCAGGAATACACCAAGCGTATTCCGTGGGCGGTGAGGTATCCGGCCGATCTGCAGGTCCCATAATCCCAGTATCAACGTTCCGCCAACGAAATTCAGACCCATATACACCAGAAATTCTTGACTGGTGGCGATACCGGCAGCCAGACGGGCTCCCAATAATTGATAAAGAATGGCGCCTGCCATGGTGAAGAGTATGTACTGGCGCTTATTTACCCGGTAAAGGTTGATGGAATACAGGATAGCCCCAAACACCGTTGAAGTGATCACGGAAATGATCATGATTGAAGATTTACTGTATAATTCAGGTAATTTATCCTCCTCCTCGATGGGATCCATCCTGCCTTTGTTTTAGCGCAAGAAACAAAAATTAAACTTTTCGCTGAGGTTAATACACAATTTTCTCAAAGCAGCGTCGGCGTTTGTGTTGCCGGTATTGATAATTTTTCCACAACGCTTGCACCTGACTGTTGGTTTCCAGTTCCGGATTGGATTCCACTTTTTTAATTCCATGATGGATAAATCCTTGCATTATTTGCTCAAACATCAGCGCGATAATTCCGGTATTCCGGTAGGCATCCTTAACGCCGATCAGGTACAGATCGGCGCGGTCATTTTTCCGGCTGGCATGCAGGATATGCCGTAGTCCAAAAGGATAAAGCCTGCCATGAGCCCGCTGAAAAGCCCTAGACATGGATGGAATGGAAATGCCATAACCGATCATGACACCCTCCTTGTCCTGGACGATCGAGATCAGATCCTTATTCAACAGTGGAAAATATTTGTCCAGATAGAGTACCGCTTTCTCCTCATCAAAAGGAACAAATCCATGCAAGTGACGGTGGGTCTCGTTGATCAGGCGGAACAACTCTTGTCCATAAGGCCTGAGGTCGCCGGCTCGCCGAATTTCCAGAGTCTTGACCTGGAACCTGCTGCGGATGACGTGTGCCAGGTGAATCAATTTATCCGGGACCCGGTCCGGAACACTGAATTCATATTCCACCCAATCCGCTGTTTTTGAATAACCACAGGCTTCCACATACCGGGGATAATAATCCGGATTGTACAGTTCGACAATGGTTGGCAATTCTTCAAAACCTTCTACCAACATCCCGGCTTTATCTAGGTTAGAAAAACCCAGTGGCCCCTGGATGGTTTCGGCTTGCAGCGATTTGGCCCATCGCTCCATAGTTTCCAATAAAACACTAAAAACATCCGGATCATCAATGGCATCCAGCCAACCCCAGCGTACACGCGGTCGCTTATCGTTGTCAACGTCACCGGGTAGGGCAATGCCAACAATGCGTCCCGCGATGCGTTTGCCCTGAAAGGCCAAAAGAAACAGGGTTTTCACTGGTGTTTGCCCAGCCCAATGGGGGTACAAGGTGTTCCATTCATCCCGCTCGAGCGGTGGGACCCATAGCGCATTGTTTCTGAAAAGCAGTTGCGGCCACCGGATAAAGGTTTTTA
>JAGQXC010000540.1 GCA_020436785.1 Saprospiraceae bacterium
TCCGTTTTAATTCCTCGATGTCCGGATCCCACACATCGACCTCCAGGCCCAGTTCCTGCAGCTTGGCGATCACCACCTGCTGGGCACCTGCTTCCTGCTCCCGGATGCTGGGTTGCCGGACCATTTTGGCCAGGAGATCGAACGCCTCCTGCTGATGGTTGTCGATGTAGGTTTTCACTTTTTGCCGGTCAGTCATGGTTTTCTCCGTTTAAGTTCTCTGAAAGGATAAAGTCCGCTTCGGTATGGTTGCGAAGATCGGAAACCATGAAACCGGGCATGACCTCGGTTAAGGTAAGACCATGCTGCGGATCGATGTCAAAAACCCCCATCTCGGTAATCACCCGCTTGACGCAGCTGGTCGCCGTCAGGGGCAGGGTACATTTTCGGACAATTTTGGGCTTGCCGTTCTTTTCGCAATGTTGCATGAGCGCGATCAAATGCTTGGCCCCGTACGCCAATTCCATGGCTCCGCCCACGCCCGGCACGCGTTTACCCGGCACAATCCAGTTGGCCAGATCACCCGCCGCGCTGACCTGAAGCGATCCCAGCACGGCCAGGTCGATGCGGCCACTACGGATCATGCCAAAGGAGATGGTGCTGTCAAAATAAATGCCTCCTTCCACGATGCTGACCGGGTACCCCGCGGCATTGCTTAAGGTCCAGTCCGGATTTTCAGCCGGCGTAGGACCAAATCCGAGCAAGCCATTCTCCGTGTGGAAAAACACCCTGTTGGAGGGATCGAGGTAGTCGGGAATCAGGGAAGGAATCCCGATACCCAGATTGACGATCATGCCGGAAACGATTTCTTTGGCTGCTCTTTGGGCAATTAATTGCCTCGAATCTCCCATATCCATTTCCAATTGATGCCCCGCGAGGCAACGACGTAATTGATGTATGCTCCGGGAACGATGATTTCTTCCGGATCGAGTGCGCCCCATTCAACAATTTCTTCCACTTCGGCAATGGTTGTTTTCGCCGCCATGGCGATGAGTGGATTGTTGTTGCGGGCGGTCTTGTCAAATACCAGGTTACCGAACGGGTCGGCTTTTTTCGCGTAAACGATGCCGATGTCACCAGTCAGCGGCGCTTCATACAGGTATTCTTTCCCATCGATGGTAACGATGGGTTTGTTTTCCGCCAACAGGGTGCCTTTGCCGATTTCCGTCAGAAATCCATTGAGTCCCACACCTCCCGACCGGATCCGTTCGTTTAAAATCCCCTGCGGTGAGAATTCCACCTTTAATTCCCCGTCGTGCATAAGCTGTCCGGCGATAGGATTGGAGCCAATGTGGGAGGCGACCAGGGATACTGCCCGTTTCAGGCAGACAAATTTACCGATCCCGATCCAGGGGAAGCCGGCATCATTGCCAATCAACCGGACGTCTTTGACCCCGGATTCGATCAAACAATCCACCAGGGTTGGCGGCGTACCCACCCCGCCAAAGCCACCAAAGAGCAGCGTCATCCCGTCAAAAATAACGGTTTGACGACCTCGTAATTGGCGATCTTGTTGAAACGGTCCATGTCAGAGCGATTGTGCCACCTGGCTGATTGATGTCCCGAAGATATCCAATAATTGGGCAGATTCGGAGGATGAGGTGACATAAGGTGGGGCAATCAGTAATCCGTTTTCATCTTTTCCTTCCTGGCCTCCGACCGACGGGTACACCAACAGGCCATTCTCAAAACACCGGTCGATGATCCTGCCCTGCAA
>JAGQXC010000541.1 GCA_020436785.1 Saprospiraceae bacterium
ACATCGTCCTTGGCCAAGCGGATGATCTGCCAAAGTTTGTGCGAAACATAGATCTGCTGACTCATGTTGTGTTCATATTCTTTCTGGATACTTACCAGAATGGCCGCCGTCAGATCCTTCGCTGAAATACCCGGAGCATTTAACCGAAAGATCAATTGGGGGATGGAAGTCCGCTCACAGAACAAGGCGAGCCGCTCGTAGGCCTGTAGCTTCATAGGACTGTGTTGCTGCCGGGCATCGCGCTGACTGGAGGATTGCCTCAAACCGAAGTAAAGCCGCAAAAAGTACTTACCCAGCCAAAAAATCACCAGAGCCAGGGCAGTCAGTTTGACCAGGAAATACACCAACGGTATCGCTCCTTCCAACATATCGGTTTCGGTTTGATTTTAAAGGCATGAAGTTAATGAACTAAAGAAGTATGGCATGCGTTAAACTTGAAAATTAGCATTTTCTTTATATTTGTATAAAATCTAAATAAGATGACTGAAACCCAATCAACACTGGCTCCGATTCAACTGACCGATGGCGCGGTTAAGCAACTCCGCCAGATCATGGAGGAGCAAAGCATCACCGAGGAGTTTGGATTACGCGTGGGCGTAAAAGGCGGTGGATGTTCCGGATTCAGCTATCAATTGGGGTTTGATCGACCGAAAGACCACGATCAGGTTTATGAAATCAACGGAATGCAGGTCTTCATGCAAAAAGCTCATGCCATCTACCTGGTGGGAATGGAAATCGATTGGGTTGAAGGATTGGATAACCGTGGATTTTCATTCAACAATCCGAATGCGAAAGAAACCTGCGGGTGCGGCACATCGTTTTCCGCCTGAATAAAACTTAACATATCAAAGGCTAAGAAGAAGGAGCCGGGTGAAGCAATTCAACCGGCTTTTCTTTTGGAAAGAATTCTTTCAGAGTGCCTTGGTCAGAAAGACCATGAATTCCGTTTTCAGATCATGGTACATGGATTTATAGGTATCCATGGTGGCCCGCATATGACGATGATCTCCCACGGAGCTCTTGGCTTCAGCCCCTTTTTTCGCGATCGAAACCAGAAGATCTTCATGGACATTGATTTGGTGACGAATTTCGTCATTGACTTCCTGCTGGCGAATGAACTGGTTTTGATAATGTTCTACCCAGCGCATGATTTCCCCATTTCCATTCTTGGTAACCACATCTTCCAGACGATGGGTCAGAACGGCCAGGTCATCCAGGTAAAACTCCAGGTCTTTCTTCCAGCTTAAATGCTCTGCATGCAAATCCTGCATGTCTACCGTTTGCTCATTCATAACCTTGCTTTTCTTACAAAAGAAACAAGCAACATTCAGATGTCACAGAGTGATCATCACAGGAACGAATGATACAGGTCATGCGATGTATGACACTTACCAGGCCAGCTTAAGCCGAATTGGGTACTGACACCAATATCCCATTCAGGATATCGGCCGCTAACCAGGGCCTGTTCCCGTCCTACATGTTGTTGACGATCTCCTGTCCGAATTCGCTACATTTCAGTAAAGTCGCGCCCTCCATCAGCCGGTGGAAATCGTAGGTCACATGTTTTTTGCCAATGGCCCGTTCCATTCCATTTGTGATGAGGTCGGCAGCTTCCTGCCAGCCCATGTATTCGAACATCATCACCCCGGAAAGAATAACCGAGGAAGGATTTACTTTGTCCAGACCGGCGTATTTAGGTGCGGTGCCATGGGTGGCTTCAAAGATGGCTGAACCATCGACGTAATTGATATTTGCTCCAGGAGCGATCCCGATTCCGCCCACCATCGCGGCCAATGCATCCGAAATGTAATCACCATTCAGGTTCAAGGTGGCAATGACATCGTATTCCGCCGGACGCAACAGAATCTGTTGCAGAAAGGCATCCGCGATCACATCCTTGATCAACAATTTTCCGCTTTTTAATGCAGCATCCTGGGCAGCGTTTGCAGCGGCAGATCCTTCTTTTTCAGCGATGCGGTCGTATTGTGCCCAGGTGAATACCTGATCGGCAAATTCGCGTTCAGCGACGGCGTAGCCCCACTCTTTGAATTTGCCCTCAGTAAATTTCATAATATTTCCTTTGTGCACCAGAGTGACCGACTTTTTTCCCTGCTGGAGCGCGAAATGGATGGCTGCGCGCACGAGCCGGGCGGTTCCTTCTTCCGACACCGGTTTGATCCCCAAAGAAACGGAGTTGGGAAAACGGATTTGTTTCACGCCCATTTCCTCAACCAGGAATTTTTTCACTTTATCACATTCAGGAGTACCGTTCAAATATTCAATCCCGGCATAGATGTCTTCGGTATTCTCCCGGTAGATGGTCATATTGACCTTTTCGGGATAAACAACCGGGCTGGGAACGCCTTCAAACCAACGGACCGGACGGACGCAAGCATACAGATCCAGTTTTTGGCGCAGCGCTACGTTTAATGAACGGATGCCCCCTCCCACGGGAGTGGTCAAAGGCCCTTTGATGGCAATCAAGTGCGATTCAATGGTATCCAGGGTCTCCTGAGGCAACCAGCTTCCGGTTTGATTGAAGGCTTTTTCACCGGCCAGAACTTCGATCCAATGGATCTTCCGCTGACCATGGTATGCTTTCTCAACGGCTGCGTCAAAAACCAATTGCGAGGCATGCCATATATCTGGACCGGTACCATCTCCTTCGATAAATGGAATTATGGGATCATTGGGAACCTGAAGCACCCCATCCTTGATTGTAACCTTTGTTCCGCTCATTGATATTATCTTTTATGTTAATTTGTAAATTGTTTTTCAAAACCCGGGCAAAGGTATGAAAATGTAGATGGATGAAGGAACCCGAATCGGGTAACTTGCCATTTTTTTCCATCTTTGTTCAGCAATGCCAATGCGATGCAGAATCCATACCTAAATCCGCAACCTGGAGGCGGATCTTCTGAAGAACAGGTCATCGAAAAAGCCTTGCGTCCGAAGGCGCTTGGTGAATTCCACGGACAAAGTAAAATCGTGGAGAACCTCAAGATTTTCATTCAGGCGGCCCGGCAACGGGGTGAGGCACTGGATCATGTATTATTGCACGGTCCCCCGGGATTGGGTAAGACCACGTTGGCGCATATCATCGCGCACGAGTTGGATAAAAACCTGCGGATGACCTCCGGACCGGTGATCGAAAAGCCGGGAGACCTGGCTGGGTTATTGACAAACTTGCAGGAAGGAGATGTCCTTTTCATCGACGAAATTCATCGCCTGAACAATGTCGTGGAAGAATACTTGTATTCAGCCATGGAAGATTACCGGATCGATATCCTGATAGACACCGGGCCCAATGCCCGCAGTGTGCAGATCGGACTGGCCCCATTTACGCTGGTGGGCGCAACGACCCGGGTAGGTTTGCTGACGCCTCCCATGCGGGCCCGATTTGGCATCACCTTTCATCTGGATTATTACAGCAGCGAAGTCCTAGCCGGTATTATCCGGAGATCCGCAGAGATCCTGCAAGTTCCGATCAATGAAGCCGGTGCTCACGAGATTGCCCGGCGCAGCCGGGGCACACCGCGCATCGCAAATGCCCTATTACGACGGATTCGGGATTTTGCTCAAATTAAAGGCGATGGCAACATTGATCAATCCATCGCCGCCTATGGCCTGGAAGCACTCAATGTGGACATCCACGGCTTGGATGAAATGGATAACCGCATCCTCGGTGCCATCATCCATAAATTCAAAGGTGGACCAGTGGGATTGACAACCATTGCTACGGCCGTGGGTGAGGAGCCGGGAACCATCGAAGACGTCCATGAACCTTTTCTGATCATGGAAGGATTTATTCAACGCACGCCAAGAGGTCGGGAGGCCACGGAAAAAGCCTACCGGCACCTGAACGTGATTCCTCCGGCCGAAAGCCAGCGAAAACTATTTGAGTAGTATAGAAAAAAAGAAAGCATCCGGGGTAATCCGGATGCTTTTCTTCTTTAAATCCAATTTAAAAAATGGACTTGGAAATGCACAATTAGACCATCTCACTTATTTCCTGTGAGATTGCTTCTCTGGTTTTACCGAGTTTTTTCTGTAGGCGACCTACCAATTGATCGGTTTCACCTTCTGCCAATTTGAGATCGTCGTCGGTCAGTTGACCGTACTTCTCCTTCAATTTACCTCTTAATTGTTTCCAGTTTCCTTCTATTTTCATTTTTAATGCATCGTAATTCATGTTAATAATTTTATGGTGAAATAATTTTATTCAAATGGATGAACGTTACAGCCGGGGAGCTCTTCCGGTTACCAAATAGCCAAGAATAGAAATGATGGCAAGTACGAGGAAAATGTAAAATACGATTTTAGCGATCCCGGCCGCAGCAGCGGCAATCCCCGTGAATCCTAAAATACCAGCTATAACAGCGATAATAAACAACCAGATTGCTGCACGTAACATATCATTTAATTTAAAGGTGATTAAATAAGACACTAGGAAGACGTGATAGCAGGCGATTAATGTTCGGTAACACAAAATAATTTACCTCCCGGGTGGAGAAAACAAATAAGAATAATTGGCCTTAAAGCCCTGCCGGAGATAATTAATACGACTCTTCACCGTTCCCATCGCTACATTAAGCGCTCTGGAAATATCTTCATAAGAATGTCCGTCCGCAAATAATTGAAAAGTCTGGTAACTTTTTTTACCAATCGTTCGGGCATACCGTTGAATATCCCTTTTGACCAGTTCCCAGTAACCGAGATTATCCGCGCGTGAAACATTATAAAAGAAGGCGTCACTTGAACCGTTGATCGATAACAAGTTTTTACGCCGCTTTGCTTTCCGGTACTGATTGAGGTATTCCCGGTAGAGTATACGTTGCATCCAGGGAAGAAATTGATCTTCCTGCTCAAGATCATTCCGGTGTAGGTAAGCGCTAAGGACTGCATTCTGAACCAGATCCTGCGCATCGTCCCGGTCTTTGGTATACCGGTTAGCCATCCGTATCAGGTATGAATAATGAGTAACATACGCGTTTGAAAATTGTGCTTTATCCATTTCTTTTTAAGATTTGGTCTAGTTAAGAAACGGACTCAAAGAAAAATTGTTGTTTTATTCTACATTTATGTTGATTTATTAATCGTATTTGTAGAATTAATACGATATATGGTGCGGATCAGCTCAACATTTTGCTTGAGCAACTGGCGGATCAGAAATTCGAGCTGTTTGTGATAAACTCCCCAGCCGTCTTTATTCTCCTGTAAAGAGTGCATCGCCAAGATGCCATCAAACGCTTTTTCGATCTGTTGTTGTCTTTTAGCATACTGCGCCACATCCTCCTGATCCTGGTTCGTTGCGAGGTCAACCATCAAAGCCTGGACAGAAATGGCCTTCGTTTTTTCCACCGTTGACCGCATTTTACGGATTGATTCATAATTTTCATGGGTGATGGGTACCGTCAGCAGGGCATCAATGGACAAATCAAAATAGGCTGCGATTTTGGCAAGTAAGTCTAGCTTGGGCTCAATATTCTGGGTTTCATAGGAAGCAATGCGATTGCGTGGCACACCGACCCCCTTAGCCAGCACTTCCTGATTGATGCGCTTAATGTGGCGTAGTGATTTGAGGTTCTTAGCTAGTAAAGTTTTTGCCATAATTCCAGTGCCAATGACATTTTCTACCTACCTAGGACGATGCCACCTGCCAAATTTGTTTGGTTTCAGCAGCCAATCGTTGTCCTGCAAATATACAATCTTACGTTATAATGTTGTTTTTTTCTACAAATTGATCCGAGAGAAAATTAACCGCATGATAATCGTCAATGCAGTATCTTGCTTTACATACAAATGAAAATGCCGCTTTCCTTTTTCAACAGTAACTTGCGTTACCTTCGAAAAAATGCCTCGATCTCCCAGGATGCGCTCGCTGCTCTTTTGGGCTGGCGGCGCAACCTGATCACCGCTTATGAATCCGGGATTTCTGAACCGAATCATGAACGGCTGCTGGAACTTGCCCATCATTTCAACGTCACACTGGATGATCTCATTCTGAAGGACTTGAGTATAGGACCAGAAGATTCTGATCTAAAAACCAAAGTCTCCTCCGGCGAATTTTTTCAAACGGACTATGAACGCATCCAACTGGCATTGGACGGAATTGCTGCCCTGCTGGAACTCGAGGAAGAAGAAGGTGGAATAGAAGATCATCAAAAAAAGCAACTTCTTTGGCTTGCGCAGAAGTTGCTTTCCCTTAATGCCGAGCTAATCCGTAAATTAAAATCGGCATTATCAAACATTCCAGATTGACTTCATCAGGAATCGCTCTTTAGAGCATCATCCAGTTCGGAAAAATATTCTTTCGTCTCTTTCTTGAAGGCATTCCAGTTCTTGGCGACTTCCTCCTGTTTCATTTTCAGTTTGTCCTGGATTTTATGTTTCCATTCAACCAATTGCTGTCGCTTTTCTTTTAATTCGGCTTTTGCATCTTCATTGGCATTTGCCATCTGATCATCAATATTTTTTATTTTCTGATCAATCTTAGTCTGGTAATTCTCCAGAGAGGATTTAATATCGGTCCACTGATCTTTAACATCATCTGCCATTTGCTGACCAAGATCATTAACCGCTTCTCCAACATCTTTTGCATCATCTTTTTGAGCCGGATTACAAGCCAGTGCAAAAGATAAAATCATAAATAATCCAATAATCTTTTTCATAACTTAATCTTTTGGTTTTTTCAATAATTAATACACCGGGATTCGTAGCATCCGGATGTAAATAAATACACACCCAAAAGACTGCACATCTTTTGATAATGTTCGGTTGATATTAAAATTTAGCCTTTCTGAAAGCGAGGATCCAGGTATTTCGGTTACGATTTATCTTCCACCCGCAATACCAAAAGTGCCGCCAGAATGAATGAAATCCCCCCCAACAACATCGCATTGATGGCCTCCCCGCCAAAATACCTGGCCAATAAGAATCCCAGGACGGAAGCGGCAATGATTTGGGGTATCACAATAAAAAAATTAAAAACGCCCATGTAATAGCCCATCTTTCCAGCCGGTAGGGAACCGGTCAATATGGCATAGGGCATGGACAATATGCTGGCCCAGGCAATACCTATGGCAACCATGGAAACCAACAGTAAGCGGTAATCGTGAATGATCAAAATGGAAAGCAGACCCAAAGCTCCGATCGTGAGACAGATGGCATGTGCCATTTTCCTGCTGGTACGCTTGGCCAGTTGCGGCAAGAGAAAAGCAACCACTGCCGCAACGCCGTTATACACGGCAAAACAAATTCCGACCCAGTTCGCGCCATCGTTATACAATACTGATGTCTTGTCGGTAGAACCGAATATGTGACTGGTGACCGCTGATGTGGTGTAGATCCACATGGCAAACAAGGCGAACCAGGAGAAGAATTGTACCCAGGCCAATTGCTTCATGGTCGCCGGCATATCATGGAAATCATTAATAATCGTTACAAAGCCATTGCGGTAATTCCCGGATCGTTGCAACTGACCCGATATCAGGAGCAGCAACCCCATGAACAGAATGCCTCCGGCCAGGATGTAAACT
>JAGQXC010000078.1 GCA_020436785.1 Saprospiraceae bacterium
TCCTGGATCAAATTCAACGAGCCATGGAAGAAGCCCATATTCCGGCGGCGACTGACCGCTTTCGCTATGCGGTATTGGGTGAATCAAAAAAATCAGAATAACCGTACGCATTGGTGGTTCGCTTCCGGAGCTATGCCAGGCGGTGTCCTTGGTTTATGTAGCTTATTTTTTTACATTGTTAGTCAGAAGGTGGACACTTAAAAGAATGCATAGAGGTCAATTCGGTCAATTCATTCTATTCCCTGGCAATCTTTACAGGATTTGATGTTTGCATGTACAAATCATTAGCTTAAAGTTGCTGTCTGATGACCAACTTAATTAATCAGATCTCCCGATTCTGGACAGAATTGAAGCGCCGAGAGGTTTTGCGGAGAAACAGTGTTTATGCCGGAGCTGCGTTTATCATCCTGCAAGTGGTTTCTATTGTCGCAGAACCCCTTAATCTTCCACATTGGACCATGCCCCTTTTGATTATTTTATTGGGCATTGGCTTGATCATTTCGATCATTGTATCGTGGCTTTATGAGATGGGTCCGGATGGAAACTTAATCAGAACCAGGCCGATCAGCGAAAATGCTGAGGTCGGAGAGGAAAGTGCATCTTCCGGCTGGAAAATAGCCAGTTACATTAGTTTTGCGGTGATCGTTGCACTGATTGTAATTAACCTTTTACCGCGGAACAAGCAACCACAGGAAGCCATCATTCTGGATAAAAGTATTGCTGTACTTCCATTTCAAAACTTAAGCAACGATTCCTCCCAAATATACTTTTGCGAAGCCATGCGGGAGGAGATTTTGAACCATATCGAAAAGATCAATCTGTTCTCGGTCCGGTCAAGAACTTCTACCGACCAATACAGGAACACTACGAAGAATAGTGTAACCATCGGGCAGGAACTTAAGGTGAATTACCTGGTAGAAGGAAGCGTGAGTCTCATTGGCAATGAAATGAAGATCTGGCTTCAGCTGATCAATGCAAGGACCGACGAGCACATCTGGTCAGATGATTTTATCCGCGAGAAAAGGCAAATTTTCGAACTACAGACCGAAATAGCGAAAACGCTTGCTGCAGAATTAAAAACCACATTGACTCCGGAAGAAATTGAAAATATTGAATTAGAACCCACCAAGAATACCGAGGCATACCATGCATATATGAAGGGACGGTTTTACACGAACCAGCCGCATGATGATTTTAATCACTGGAATCAGGCGCTGAAAAGTTTCAAGGAAGCCGTTGATCTGGATACGACATTCGGACTTGCCTATGCCGAATTGGCAAAAACCTATGCGGTATTTTACAACCTCAGGTATGACTTTTCCGATTCCTGCCTGGAGAAGGCCAGAGATGCTGCAAAAAAGGCGCTGGAGTATGGAAATGATCTGCCGGAGGTACATCTCCAGATCGGATACTATTATTTTTTAGCATTGCGAGACAAAAAGAATAGAGATCTGCATTGGGCGATTGCAGCAAAAGGAATGCCGGATAATGTAGATATGATCCGGGCTAAGTATGAAAGCATGACCACCGAAGGCAGATGGAAGGAAGCACAACGCATGTTGGAGGCAGGTGTCGAAAAAAATCCGAATGTATCCGATTTGTATTCCAATCTGGGATTGGTTGACTGGTTTTTGCGGGATTATAAACGTTCGGATGAGGCGTTCGATATGGCTTTGTCCTTAAATCCGCAAGGGGAATTCCCGTGGGTTGGAAAAGCATTTAATATGTGGGCCTGGAAAGGAGTAAACCATGAATCCCAGGAATTTTGTTCGAACGCTAAAAACCAACACTGGTATCATTACCTGGAATTCTGGAATGTAGCAGGATCAGGTCGTTATCAGGAAGCTCTGCAATTGGTAAATGATACGATCAACGGATGGGTTGCCTATAATCCGGTCTATGTGATTCCCCATTCTTTGTTCAGGGCCTACCTCGAAAAACACCTGGGTGATATCAATAGTGCTGAAGAAAATTTCCGGTTAACCCAGCAAATTATGGAACAGAAAGTAATGGAGGCTCCCGATGATTCGCGGTATCACAGTACCCTAGGCATCGCCTATGCGGCCCAGGGTAAGGAACAGGAAGCGCTTACGGAGATGAGAAAAGCAAAGCAATTAAGGCCCATTGAGAGTAACGGAATGTACGGGACCGCCGCTTTGTTTGATGCGATATTAATGTACGTGTTCCTGGATGACACGGACGCGGCCATGGATGAGCTGGAACAGCTCATTGCCATTCCAAGTCCCTATTCACTAAAGTACCTGGATTGGTATCTTCCGCTTCAACCATTAAAAGAGCATCCCAGGTACGCAGAATTCAAAGAAAAATATGACCCGTCCAGGTAGATCGCCCTTTTGAACAAATCCTATTTCAGGCAGTAACGGTCGTTGTCGGACTGTTGTTTTGGGTGAATCGATAAACAAAATAGCATGGATAAAAAGCGCATATTACTGATTGGAGCGACCGGAACCATTGGTTCCTATCTGGCAGACCGTTTAAAGACCCGGCATGAATTGATCCTGGCGAGTAAGCGTCGAAGTCCGGTACAAGTGGATATCACTTCGTCCGACTCAATCCGAGGGATGTATGAGCAATTAGGAAGGTTGGATGCCGTAATCATCACCGCGGGAAATGCTTATTTTGGCGATTTCCGGTCCATGAAGGAAGAAGATTTCTATGTGGGTATCCGCAGCAAAATGATGGGGCAGATCAATACGGTTATGCTAGGCAGAGACCATTTGAATCCGGGTGGATCGTTCACTGTGACCACCGGCATTTTGGCGGACGATCCCATCCGGCAGGGACTGGGACTGAGTATGGTGAACGGTGCCCTGCATGCTTTTGTACAAGCTGCTGCCATTGAACTGGCGGCGGGGATCAGGATAAATGCGGTTTGCCCTGGTTTGGTGGAACCTTCACGCGATAAGTATGGACCATATTTCGCTGGTCACTTTCCGGTGCCGATGGAGAAAGTCTATTACGGTTACCTGAAAAGCCTTGAAGGTGCACGCTCCGGTGAGATCATCCGAATTTATTCCTAATCCAAAAACCCGGATTCAGCCATGCCCAATCCGGGTCGGTAGTTGATGCATTTCGGTTCAGGATTTCTCTTTCGGATTGGTGCTCAAGCCAAAAGGGAAATACAGGGGGCAAAAGCTCACCACACTGGTCAGCAAGAAAACAACACCAAGCACCAGCAGGACGATTCCGAACGTTCCGCTTACTGTTCCGGTAAAATAGAGCAGACCAAATGCGATCGCTACAACGACACGGATGATCCGGTCTGTGCTTCCCATATTCTTTTTCATACCATTGATTTTTATGTGTTAAAAAAACGGATGATCCAAACCAAAAGGCTCACCAAGCCAATGCACAGGATACACACCAGTATGAGTTTAGGCCCGGTTTTCAGTGATTTTAGATCCATTATATAAAGGTAGCTTGCCCGGGTGTACGGTGCCGGTGACTTGAGTCACCACGACCGATTATTTTCGCAGAAAGTACCTGGCCAATTTCAAGTCAATTCAATGCCGTCTTCCCGTTGTTTGACTTTGCCTTCTATTTCCAACCGTTGCAGGGTTCTGGTGATCACTTCCCGGGCGGTTCCCAGATCCCGGGCAATCCGACGGTGAGACAGATTGACCAGCGGCTGATGCGTATGACGGCTGCGCTCCATCAAATAATGCAACAGTCGTTCATCCAGGTTGTGAAAAAGGACCAGTTGGATGTTTTGCAGCAAGTCCTGGTAGCGTTGATCAAACAACTCCATAAATAGTTGATTGAAAGCAGGATATTGACGGGACCATTGCTGGACCAGGTCCGTAGGTAACAAAAGTAACAGGGAGGCCTCTTCGGTGGTTGCCGTTATTCGCGAAGGATCGTTTTGCATTCCCGCTGCAAACGACATGATGCAACTCTCCCTGGCTTCGATGTAGTAGAGCAGAAATTCTTTTGATTCCGAGGCGATAAATACTTTGACCAGGCCCCGCAGAACCACCGGAATGACTTTGATGTATTGTCCTTCCCGGATCAGCGTGGTAGCTGGAGGCACCTCAGCGATCTGCCCATCACGAAGAAATAATGAAACCAGTTCCTGGCCCAATCTGGGGAAATAGCGCTTTACCAGCCAATGGGCTTCTTCCTGCGGTGATTGAAATGGCTCTGTTGGATTCATGGACAAAATTTACGATTTCAAAGATGAAATGCCTAATAACCATTTCCAGAGAAGAAAAAGAGCCGGTTCCAAAAGCTTTTCGAAGGCGATTCTCATCGACTTTTGGCTGAATGTTGGCCGGCGCGATTATCTTTAGGATCAATAAAATGCAGGACCAATTATGAATCGTTACCGTTTGTTCGTGGCTATGATACCACTCTTCCTATCGATGCTAATTTTGCAGTGTACCAGCCCGGATTCAACACCGGACGAAACCCGTATTCCGGTCACCTTTGCCCTGGATACCGTAGTTTCATTCGATGGGGTGCCCTGGTCATTGGAATGGTTGCCAGGTGGGGATCTTTTAATTGCCGACCGGAATGGGAAATTGTTACGGTATGACGGAACAACAATGCATGAAATTGGCGGGTTACCCGAAGTACGGTCGAAAGGTCAGGGTGGACTGCTGGATCTCCAGCTGCATCCGGATTATGCTAATAATGGGTGGTTGTACTTTTCCTATTCCAAAGCAGATATGACGGGAGATTCCAGCAATACGGCAATCGCCCGCGCGAAAATTCAGGACGACCAACTGGTGCAAATGGAAGAGTTGTTCTGGGCAATGCCCCATGCCACCACCAGCCACCATTTTGGCTCCCGCATCGAATTTGATAAGGATGGATATTTGTATTTTACCGTGGGTGAACGGGGTAACTGGGACAATGCACAGACCCTCGAAAACCACAGTGGCAAGGTCCACCGTTTGTACGATGACGGTCGCATTCCGGAAGACAACCCGTTTGTCAATACCCCGGGCGCCCAACCATCCATTTGGTCTTATGGACATCGTAATCCCCAGGGGATGTTGTTCCATCCATTAACCGGCAAGCTCTGGGAAAATGAACATGGACCGATGGGCGGGGATGAGCTGAACATCGTGGAAAAAGGGAAAAATTATGGATGGCCCAGGATCACCTACGGCATCAATTACGACAGCACGGTCATCTCACCCGATTCGGTCATGGCAGGAATGGAACAACCGGTGTTGTTCTGGAGACCCAGCATCGCCCCCAGCGGATTGGCTTTTGTAACCAGTGCTAAATACCCGCAGTGGAATGGAGATGCCCTGGTTGGGTCATTGCGGTTCCGCTACCTGAAGAGAGTCGATCTGGAAGGTGATGCAGTAGCCGGACAGGAGGAATTATTTTCAAACATCGGACGGGTTCGTGAAGTGAAAGAAGCACCGGATGGGTTCATCTATTTTACGGTGGATGAAGGCAAGGTATTCCGTATCACGCCCGTATACGAGACCATGTGATTCTGCGAGGCATGGAAAGCTCTGGCAATTTGGACGATCTATCCTAGCGAATCCGTATTATGCATGGATTGTGCTCCGGCAATTACATCGAACATTTCTTCGTCAATACTGCTCTGTCTTAATTGATGGTATTGTTGAGTGAGTTCTCCGATGATGTCTGCGATGTTCTTCTCTGCACGTTCCATGGCGGACAACCGGCTGATGTTCTCACTGGCCAGGGATTCGGCACTTGCCCGATATATGGAAATAAACAGGTATTCGCGCAACAAAGATTTTAACCCCTGAGCCGGATTAGGGAGGGCTTCAGGGTGCTGGCGGGTAGGCCAGACATCCCGGCTGAAGGACTTCAACCAGCCTTGGTCCAGCGGTAAATAACGAATAAAGTTGGGAAGATACCCTGTTCCTTTGTCCGGAGCATTGTGACAGAGGTAAAAAGATGTCGCCGGCCGAGATTCCAACTTAAGATCCGTATTCACTAAAATTTGTTCCACCAGAAAATTAATAGAATCAATGGCATGCGGCACTTCGAATTTTTTTGTTACGTCAAAACCCAATTGCTCCAGGTGGGCAGGAAGATACGGCCCTACGGTCCACCATTCGGTATGAACTGCCAGATCTGTTGCCTGAACAGAAGCATGGTGACTGACGATCTCGTTGAATTGTCCGGCCAGGCCCTGACCTGAACCAAATACAATGACCACGCACTCCTCTGGATCTCCAAAAGACCCCTGGACTTCGGATGGATGATAGGATAAACAGACCCGTAGCCCCATTCGTAGTGTATTTACGTACTGGTCAAGCGCCTGGACGGAATGTTCATATTGCAAAAGATTGGATGCGGATAATGCCTTCATAGTTCGCACGACGCCGTTGAGTTCTCCGGCCATACTTAATTTATGGGAGAGACTTTCGAGCGTTTCTTTCATGATGGCTCGGCTTTAAGTCTGTCCAGTGTGTCCTTCACAATTTGAATCAGTTGGTCCAGCATTTCTTTTTCCATTGGGTGACCAGCGCTGATGGCATCTTTTTCCGGTTGCTTCAGCTGCTGAGATCGTTTACGTAACCTATTTTCTGCTTCTCTCACCTGATCAAGAGGAATATCGTCCAACAGACGTTGTCGCAAAGCCAGCAGAATCAAAATTTGGTCAGAAACTGAAACAGGTGAAAGATTGGGTTGCTTCAGTACTTCCCGGATCCGCTTCCCATGTTCGAGTATTTTTCGTGTCGGCTCATCGAGCCGGGTACCAAACCGGGCAAAACTTTCCAGCTCTTTAAATTGTGCGTGATCCAGTTTTAACCGCGCTGTGGCATGATGATATATGGGCAGTTGAGCCTTGTCACCTACCCGGGATACCGATCGTCCAATGTCGACCGCTGGGAGAACACCCAGCTCAAACAGTGTCGGTGAAAGGTAAATTTGCCCGTCCGTGATGGATATCAGATTGGTGGGAATGTATGCGGAAATGTTCTGAGCTTCCGTTTCCACGATCGGTAATGCGGTCAATGAGCCACCTCCCAGTGTTTCGTTGAGGTGGGTGGCACGCTCCAATAATCTTGAGTGCAAGTAAAAGATGTCTCCTGGAAAAGCTTCCCGTCCTGGCGGTCTGCGCAACAAAAGAGACAGTTCCCGGTAGGAGCGTGCGTGCTGGGTAAGGTCGTCGTAGACGATCAACACGTCACGTCCCTGCAGCATAAAGTATTCGGCCATGGTGGTGGCGGCATAAGGAGCAATGTAATTGAGTCCCGGAGATTCATCACCAGTTGCCACCACCATGATGCTGTATTCCATGGCTCCCCGGACGGACAGGTTTGCATAAACATTGGCTACCGAAGATGCACGTTGACCTATGGAGCAATAGATACAAATGACATTTTGACCATGCTGGTTGAGTATTGTATCAATAGCAAGAGCAGTCTTGCCGGTTTGCCGGTTACCCAGGATTAATTCCCGTTGTCCCCTTCCGACGGGAATCAAGGCATCGATGACTTTAATTCCGGTCTGCAAGGGGAAGTTGACCGGTGCACGATCCATAATGGACGGCGCTTCTCTTTCAATGGCCATTCTTTTGGTCAGCTGTACCGGACCCTTATCATCCCGTGGATTGCCTAAGGGATCGACAATTCGTCCAAGCAAATCTTCCCCTACCGGAGCTTCCAGCACGCGGCCCGTACGTTCGACCACATCCCCGCCCTTGAGGTACAAGTAGTCACCCAAAAGAATTACGCCGATCTCCGACTCCTCGAGGTTGAAAGCGATCCCCAATAAACTTCCCGGAAACTTCAACAATTCTTCATAACCGGCACCAGGAAGACCGGAGACCCTGGCAATGCCGTTCCCTACGGTCAACACATTTCCGGTCTCTTTTAATCTCAATTCCGGTTTAAATCCATTTTGTACGACTTCAAGATCCTTTAACAAAGGATCATAAAGTTGTTCTTGTTTGTTGTGGCCGGAGGGTGTCATCGCTCTTCTTTTTCGCCAACTAAGGTAGTGGCCGTCGTGCCGGCTGCTTCCAGATCTGCTTGCATTTTATCCAGGTATTCAGCAATGGTCCATTCCAGTTTATATCCGCCTGCTATCAATTTTATTCCCGGTAATTCTTCTTTTCTATGGATAAACCGGATGGGTGGAGCCTGATCGAAGGTTAAAGCAATGAAATCCGTCAAATCTTTTTTCAGGGGTTCACCCAATGGATAAGTCGTGATGATATCAATCGAGGAGGTGTTTTCTTTGAGTGCCTTGCGCATTTTTTCCAATTCATCAGGAGATAGCGACTTACATTTTTTTAAAAATATGTGCGACAAGCTTTCTTCCAAGGATTCATCGGCCAGGTCCATCAGTGTTTTTCGAACCAATCCGAATATTTCCTGGTGGAATTTCCTTTTCAGATCAATATGAAATTCGTGTTCTTCCTGGTGCAAAGACTCCATTAATCGATCTTTCCTGTCCTGGTAGGTTTTTCTGGCATCTTCAAGCCATTTAGTCTTTTTTAGCGCCACCTCTTCTTCCGCTTTAGTGATTAATTCGGTTTTGTTTGCTTCCAGAGAATTCAGGAGATCCTGGTACTTTTTCTCATTCTTTGCGGCTTCTGATTTCTGAAGTTCTGCTGCCTGCAGTTCGTTGGTTATCCTTTCCTCACGGGCATCAATGGCCTTAAGGATAGGTCGGTACAAAAATCTTTTTAATAGAAAGATCAGGATCAGGAAGTTGATGATCTGTGAGATGACCGTGAACCAATCGATAAGCATAGGGCGATTATTTTAAGACGCAATAATGTGATTCCAAAACGGATTGGCAAAGATCAGGATCATTGAGATCACAAAACAGTAGATTGCGATGGATTCAATCATTGCCAAACCCACAAATAAGGTCCTGGTGATGGTTGAAGCCGCATCGGGTTGCTGAGCCAACGATTGCATGGCATTGGCGACGGACCGGCCTTCCGCAAGTGCAGGTCCGATGCATCCTAACCCGGTGGTTATCCCGGCAACCGACATTGAAATGATTGCGATAAGGGTTGTGTTATCCATGGTCTGATTTTTTATGGTGTTCACTAGATGCGCTGCACAGAGCAGCGGCTATAAATACAGTGGCTAATATGCTGATGATGTAAGCTTGTACAATTCCGGTAAGAAGTCCGAGCAAGCTCATGATGATGGGGAATACCAGCGGTGTTATGGCCAGGAGGATGGCCAGGATCATTGATCCGCTCATCATATTGCCAAATAACCGGATGGCCATGGCCAGTGTCCGGGACAATTCACCGATCAGGTTGAACGGTAACATAATGGGTGTGGGTTCCAGGTACGTTTTAAGGTACGCGATCCAACCTCTTTTGGCAACGGTAAAATAAGGTACGGCAAGAAATACACAGATGGCCAGAGCTGCCGTGGTGGACAATGAACTGGTCGGCGGTTCATATAACGGAAATACGGTACACAGGCTTGCAAAAGCTACAAAGATGAAAAGAGATCCAATAAACCCGAGGTATTTGCGTGGCGATGGCAAACCGATTTCCTTCAGTTGATCCAGGATGCCCAGAACAATGATTTCCACGCCTACCTGCCACCGGTCCGGATGATCGTGGGTGACCAGCCGGCGGGTGATCATTTTCGAAAGTACCACCAGGGCGATCATCAGTACCCAGGTCCAAACCATGGTGGCATTGATTTTTATCCACCCTTGTTGCCAAAAAACCGATAGATCAGGACTAATGTGCATATTAACCGGATTTAGTATTCGATTGCCGGGTATGGTACCGGACCAGATAGATCCGGACCAGGACAAATCCCAGTAAACTCAGGAGTATGCGTTGCCAATGTCCGCCGGATACCAACCAGATTCCGGCCAGCACCACCACCGTGCGGAGGATGCTGCTGCCGAGAAACCAGATGAGTGGTTGTTTGGCGTGCAGTCCTTTTTGCGTTGTCCACCACAGGATCTGGAAATAGAACCAGCCGAGCGCTCCGCCGGTCAATATTGACAGAACATATGCCATCCATTCATTCATCGTCTTTGGTTATTTCATGGTGAATGGCTCGTTGTTCTTTGCGGATCCAGTACGCCGCATTGAGGCAGCCCAA
>JAGQXC010000079.1 GCA_020436785.1 Saprospiraceae bacterium
AATTGCTGGAATGGAGCCAGCCATTTACCGAAACGGATATTCATCACCGGCACTTATCGCATCTCTATGGTTTTTTCCCGGGCAATCAGATCGACCCTTACCATACCCCGGAATTGTTCGCTGCCGTACGCAAGTCCCTGAACCGGCGCGGTGATCCTTCCACCGGATGGTCCATGGGCTGGAAGATCAATTGCTGGGCGAGGCAGTTGGATGGTGATCATACGCTGCGCCTGATCCGGAATGAGTTAAATCCGGTGGAGCCCAGTGAAAGTGCCAGGTATAGTTATGGTCCCGGAGGAGGGGTTTACCATAGTCTCCTGGATGCCCATCCGCCCTTTCAGATCGACGGTAATTTTGGAGCGACGGCCGGTATCGCCGAGATGCTGGTACAAAGTCACACCGGGGCGATCGAGTTATTACCGGCGCTGCCTACTTCGTGGCGCCAGGGTGATGTGCAAGGGTTGCGAGCCCGGGGCGGATTTACCGTCGGTATTCGTTGGGCTAATCATGAATTGATGCAGGCTACCATCCGGGCAGATCACGATGGTTATTGTCGATTACGTAGCCGGCTTCCCATCAAAATCGTAGGGGTAGAGGTCGAAGTCGATCCCCGAGAGCAGGATCAGGCTCCATGGTTTCATGTGCCCGAACCGGGCAGGATCCATGTTTTCTCCCCGGATTCTTTACAATTGGTTCCACCGAATGAAGTTCAGGAACTGGTTTTCAAAACTGAAGCCGGAAAAACCTATACGATCCTACCTGGGTAATGAGGTTAATTAATTAGGCAACGAAACGGAATAGGTCTGAGCCGCCGGGAGGAAAAGATACCATACCACTGCGATCAGATAGGTGGCATGCGAATGATCTTCCAATCCGGTTTCCATCTTCCACTGAACCAGGGTGGTTCCCGAACGATCGACTAATCCCACGTTAAATAGAAAATGCTCATCGTCAAAACAGGAAATGGTGGCCAATGGCTCCTTACTGAAGACCAGATCGTAGGTTTTCCCGTGAACATCAAGCAACAGGATTTGATTGGACCAATCGTAGGATAATGTTCTGCCAATGACCTGGTCGGATTCCCGGATCAGCAATTGATTGCCCCAGAATCCTTCTTCCTCAATTTTGAAGGACTGCATTTCGGTCGATACCAGGGCCGCTGCCCTGAATTTTCGGATGTCCCTGGTCAGGTGTATGGGACTTAAGCCAAAGTGCAGGGTGTATTCGTAGCGCGGGTGTTTGATTCGTTGGATGACTTGCATAAAATACCGGATCAATTTGCATCCAAAGATCCATTCTTTCGATAGCGCCGGTGTTACCAAAGGATCAACCTTTTATTAAATTACAGGTCCGATTGCTGGGCAGCCCGCTGCAGTTTATCATTAAGGGCCTGGCCAATGGATTCATCCGGAAATCGCTCCACGACAATGGTTTCGATGGCCGGATCGTGATCCCATTGTTGCAGGGTTGCATAAAACCGTGCAGCCGCTTCGTCCAGATCACGTTTTGCCGACAGCCAGACCGACCGGTATCCCTGATCGATGGGCCTGCTGAAAGTGATTAAGGCAACTTCCGGCGATTTGATGAATGGCTTTGCTTCCGCCGTATCTCCGACGACGATCACCCGCTTATTTGGAGCATAGTGTTTGGTAAGCATTCCCGGAGCAGTTGGGCGGGAGGAGGAATGACGTTGAAGGTGCACCCGGCCGGCAATGGCCTCCACGGCGGCCCGGGATAATGCTCCCAGACGATAGATGACTACCTGATGGTCTTCCATACCTACGATCGTCGATTCAATCCCTTTCGGGCAAGCTCCGCCATCGAGGATCATGGGGATCTCCCCCTGAAAGTGACTCATGACGTGAATGGCCATGGTGGGGCTGACGTACCCAAACGGATTGGCGCTGGGAGCGGCGAGGGGGAATTCCAGGGCCTGCAGCAATCGGAGAGTTAACGGGTGGTCCGGGATACGCATGCCTACCCGGTTCAGGCCGGCCGTCACCAGATCCGGGATGACCGGTTTTTTCGGCAACAACAAGGTCAATGGTCCCGGCCAAAATGCTTCTGCCAGCATTTTCAGAGGTTGAGGAAAAGCGGTAATCCATTGATCCGCTTTCCGGATGTCATTGGTGTGAACGATCAGGGGGTCGTAATAGGGCCTTCCTTTTACCTGGAAAATTTTACGTACTGCAATTTCATTCAGTGCATTGGCAGCCAGACCATAAACCGTTTCTGTTGGAATAGCTACCAGATCTCCCCGTTGCAACCACTGGATGGCCGGTTCAATCTCTGCCGATAATAAGGTTTTATATTCACCCATCCTGCAAAGGTAAGGGTTTGCCCGCAGGGTTTCAGGAGGTGGCTACCGGTAAAGGCCAGGATTCGAGCGTGGAGCGGTACGGATCGAAGAGTCGCAGGATTTCAGGTACGACCTGTTTGGCGAAAGGAGTAAATTCATTGAACAGGAAGACGATTCCCAATCCATCACAGGGTCGCATGGCAATTTCACTGCGGTAGTAATTGACAAAGCCGCCGTGGTAATAAACCGTATCTTCCTGATTGACCAGGATGCGCCATCCCATGCCGTAATAGGCCTCATTGAGCTGGTCCCAGTCCCGGAAATAACGACGTTCGATCGGGGTTTTAATAAATGGTTCAAAGATCGGAGTGAATTCATGGGCATCCAACCGGCCATAGCCGAGGAGATTTTTGACGTAATGGGCCATGTCGTTAATGCTGGCATTCACCCCACCTGCAGGTATCGCGTTGTAATATTTAGCGGTGATCTGACGTTGGTACCACCCCTTGCGTGTGTGCACATGTGGTTGTGCCGCCAGGCTGTCGTGTAACATGGACGCCTGATCGCAGCTGGCATGCAACATGCCCATGGGTTGGAATAAATATTCGTTCAGGAGGTCCGGATAGGATTTCCCGGTCGCTTTTTCCAGAACCGGCTGGATGGCACTGTAAGCCAGGTTTTGGTAACTGTAGAGTTGTCCGGGTTTGGAGATGGTCTTCACCTGGGCCAAATAAGGCAATGCTTTTTCAAGAGACCATTTGCTCTCGATCAGCGAGGTATGGGCATGGTAAGGCAGTCCCGTGGTATGGGACAGGATCTGCCGGATGGTGATGTCGCCGTATTTACCAATACGGAAATCGGGCAGGTAATCGGAAACACAATCATCCCAGTCCAGATACCCGGCTTGGACGAGTCTGGAAGTCAATACCGAAGAAACTCCTTTCGATAGGGAGCCTAGCCGGAATGGAGAATCATTGCTGAGCGGCTGATGGGATTTCAGGGAGGTATATCCCCAGGTACCGGTGTAAAGAATGGAATCCCGATAGACCACAGCGACCGCCATGCCTGGCAAATCATTGGCTTTAAAAGCGGAATCCAACCAGCTGACCAGGTCATTTCTGAAGTCGGAAACGGGAAAATTTAAGTAGTCGGCGGGTTGGATGGTGGTCTGCGAGTCCGTCGAGGAGGCAGCATCTTTGGCTTGTGGTGCGCGGGTGCCGCTGGCTAAAAATCCGGTAATGGCCAGCGTCCCTGTCAGTAATCCAATTTTTACTCCCTTTTTTATTCCCGCCATGTCATAAATATATAAGAATTACTTTAAACGCGATGAAGGGCTGGTGCATTGTATGAGAATTGCCCTTCTTTGATCACGATCCCTACCATTGAAATTGAGTTCTGACATCGCTCTGTGCGGGCTGCGCACAATTTGCATAATTATTTACCGTTATACATCCGACGACTGCCATCCGGTAATTACACAATTACCATTTTCCGTACCAGTTTTATTTTCGAAGCATTCCCAACTTATCCTGATTTCATCTTTTGAATTCATATAATTGGTTTATATCATGTGTTAATCCATGGTATCCAATTCACCATAACACACACATTCCTAATGCCATCAATCTTTGACTTATGAGAACATTTTTCATCCCGATCTTTTTTCTGCTTTCAATCCTATCCATTAAAGCACAAACCGTATGGGACCTGATCGCCAATGCCTCCGACCTGGACACGATGGAAGCGGCGCTGGTCACAGCACAATTGGATGCGCGGCTTAACGATACCTTGCCGGTGACCGTATTTGCCCCCACGGACAGTGCATTTTCCCTCTTGCCTGATGGCCTTTTGGATCAATTGTTAGCCGACACCTCCCGTTTGGGCCCATTGCTTCGTCAGCATTGGATTGCCGACAGTCTGAGTGCATCCGACCTGCTTACCCTGGGTTCGATACCATCCGTGAATGGGTACGAACTGGATTTCAGCATGGACACCACCGGGATTTATGTAAATAATGTGCGCATCATCGTCCAGGATCTTTTTGCCACCAATGGGGTGCTGCACGTTATCGATGCCGTATTCCCGCTGCCGGCGGATACCAGTACGGTACTTGATGTGATCCGGGCCAATGGTCAGCTGACGACAATGGATAGCCTTTTGACGGTGGCTGGACTGGATAATACGCTGGACGGCCCTGGACCAATCACCTGTTTTACTCCTACGAACGCCGCGTTTTCAGCCCTTTCTCCGGAAAGCTGGAATTTGATCACCGATTCTTCCGGATATCTGGAGGACCTGCTTAATTTCCATCTGGTCAGTGACTCCCTGACTTCGAGTGAATTACCGGATGGCCTGACCCTGACCACCTGGCTGGGTGACCAGGTGCAGGTTACGGTTGATAGTGCAGGGATCATCATCAATGGAGCATCCATCCAGATGGCTGATCTGATCGCCGGGAATGGCGTCGTCCATCTGATCGATGCCGTATGGGATTTACCGCAGCCGGACAGCATGCTTCCGAACATCGTCGAA
>JAGQXC010000542.1 GCA_020436785.1 Saprospiraceae bacterium
GTGGAGAGCAGGCCACCAATTTGTAAAACCAACCTATGAATGTTAGATTGGAAAATCGTATCCATGTGTTTCGTGCGGAGCACCGGTTGAGTCAAAGCGATCTGGCTAATGAGATTGGCGTATCCCGGAAAACGATCAGTACCATCGAAGTGGGTAGATTCACACCCTCTACCCTGATCGCCCTAAAAATTGCGCAATATTTTAAGGTGCCGGTGGAAGAGATCTTTTGGTTGGTGGAGGAGTCCTGATCTACTTTGCCTGAGCTGGCGGATATTGACTTTTGGTGTCAGTTGGTTGTTTGTATGGAATCCGGAAGTAGAGTGTACCTGGTGATTCAGTCTATACATTCAATACAATAAGTTCAAGTGAAGCATTCCTGTCAATCTTTGTTTCTGGTTTAGTTTACGACAATACCTCTTTTTAATACCTTATTTTGAAATTCACTGGGTGCCATCTTCATATAAAACTTGAAGTCGTTTGAAAAATGCGCAAGATCATAGTAACCAAAATCAAGAGCAAGATCATTCAAATTCGTTTTTCCAAAATTGAATAGGTTTTTAGTGGCTTTTTCAAATCTTACCAATTTCAAATATTGTTTTGGAGACATTCCAAAGTATTCATTAAAAAATCGGCGTAAGGTTCTTTCGGTTAAAAAGAATTCATTTGCCAAATTAAAGACATTTGAGAAAGATTTCGATTCCAGAATATGTCGGTGTATGACATACGCTTTCTTGATCGGCATGTCATCCTTTATCTTTGTCAAAAAATAAGCATTCATAAAATTTACCCGGTCAATGAATGTTTTTCTTTTGACTAGTTCTTCCCACAACATCTGATAATCTTTTTCAAGTAATTCTTCCATAGGTATTGGAAGGACATCAAGCTCTGAGCAGGGGAGATCAAATATTCTGCGAAACCCAAAAGGTGTGAATTCTACTCTAAATGCATCGATGTCTTCACTGGTATTGAAGGAAATGGGAGTGGTTTGGTAACCTCTGATATGTTGCCTGGGTTGTGCTTTGGTTTTGCCATCTATGGCTATCCATGGTATGGTTTCTGAAAAATGAAACGCCATCCGAATGGTTGAATTTGGTAAACGCAAGTTTCCATGTGGAAACAATCTTGCTCGGTTTTCTTTGGAAATAGCTGCTTCACTATATTGCTGAATATATCTTTCCAGTACACCGGTTGGCTTTTTGACCAGAACACTCATTTTGTCCGTTTTTTACAAATTTTCGTCAGGTCAAGTTAATACATTTAGGCTGTAAATAATTGGTTGGTCCTAATGATATACGATTTTCGGCCGGTCGCACAGCAAGTGGTAAACATTACCCATTCGAGTCCTGAAATCATAGTAGGCGAAATGTGGTTGGGTAAAGGGCAGGATGGTCCTCCACTGCATATCCACCCTGCACTGCAGGAAGAATTGGAAGTGATAAGCGGTAAAGTAGAAATTTACCGTTTTGGTAAATGGGAAATAATTACAAAGGGTGCCAAATGGACCGTCCCACCCGGAGAAGTACATACCTTCAGGGCTGTTCCTGATTCTGAGGCAAACTTAAAGGTCACGGGAACGCCTGCACTGGGCTTTGAAGGGTATTTTAAGGACACTGATCAACTGATTAAGTCTGGAAAGCTCACATCGTTTAATAACTGGAATGGTATTATTTACAGCGCAATGTTGCTTGATAAATACTCCGATACGATGCAGCCCGCTCAGAAAAGTTTAAAATTTGTCGTGCGTATCGCCATTTTCATTGGCAAAATTATCGGCAAGAAAGTTTGAACTGGAATTAAACCAATAACATGAACACGTTAAGATCCATTTTATCAGGAGCTTTGACCTGGGTGTTAACTTTTATATCTTTTGCAGTAATCAGCTCCATTCCTGTGTTAAAGAATTGGGAGCTCTACCAGTATCTGATCATCTATGGTTTACTTGTTCCAATCGTATTATTTGGTGCGAGGTTTTATTATAAAAGAGGAGGCCGGACCAACGGGCTATTGATTGGCATAGTGATGGTTACAGCTGGAATGTTGCTCGATATCATAATTACGGTACCATTAGTGTATAAACCCCTCGGTGAAGGTTATTTAAGCTTTTTCATGAAACCAACTTTATGGATCCTGATTATTGAGTATGTATTCATCGTTTATCTATATTGGCGGATAAACGTAAAAATGAAGCCAGATATAAATGCCGTGAATGTTGGTTAGTATTCTCCCTCAAGTTTTCTTTTGCAGCTTACTTTCTCAATCGTAACAGGATGTTTCATTTTTAATCCGGACTAGTGGAATTTAATTCGTTAACTGGACGATCTTTTCCATATAAAATTCAATCCCGTTTTTATTTTCTATGGCGCTCACCACATTTTTATTGTAATGTTGTTTCCGCACCAACATATTGATGAAGATGGGGTCTTCAACCAGGGATTTGTTTTTAGCGGAACCGATGTTCAGAAAACTTCCATTCCGGATGACATAGGGTTCTATCTGATTGGACCAGAATGCGATGTCAATGGCGACTCTTTCAGAATAGTCGGTCAATACATCACTCCAGGAGACAAGATATTTTTTGAGACTGTCGTTGGTAATGAAGCGAATATCTCCGGTGCTGATCAGTGATGCCACAACGCCATTCGAAGGATAATAGTTGTATCCGCCGAACATACCGGTTACAAATTTAAAGACCGAATCTCTTGACTCCGGAATTTGAAGGCTTTGAATGTTTCTAAATACGACTTCACCACTGTAATAGGTTTGGAACTGTAATCTTTTGACCTCCTGGAAGCGTTCCAGATTCTGGGAGAAGTCTTTATTCAGTTCTTGAAGGATGATCTGTTCTCTTTCAGCATTTTTGCGATTTTCATTCCAGGTACTCACCTGAAGTGCCAACAGTATTCCCAGCATAACCAAAATGATCTCCCCAAAGGCATATTTAAGGTAATTGCTAATGTTATCGTTTCTGATCAGCTGTTGCTTAATACGATGGAACATAACTCAACTTGGGTTTTATTCGTTTTTCTAAAATCTTCTGATTGGATGGTCGTAATATCTCCGGTGATCGACAGGCTTTCCATTGACCTGAATAGCTGATTGGACCACCTCTCACATGCATTTATGGCTGCGTTCAGGTGGATTGGCTGGAATGAAAAGCGATTCCATTCCTTAAAGAAACACCTTTATCTTCAATAATAAAGCATCAATGGAGATTGATCCGGATGGCATTTTGTTAATTTTCCTTAGATAAGATCGGCCGCCGTCCGGTCCATCAGGCGGGGGCAAGAAGGGGGGAGCCGAGGATGCTCCGGATTAGCAAGTTGGCAGCGGCATTCGTTGTTACTTTAAGAAATCATTCAGGTAACTTAAGATCGTTTTCGTTTGCATCATGATGCTGACATGCCCCTGGGATGGGACCACGGCTAAGAGTGATCTAGGCATAGGTTGCAGATCGGCGGTTACCCCTCCTCCCAGCAATTGATAAGTCTTCATCAGTTCAATCTTATCCGTACCATCATTGTCGCCGGCAATAATAAGTACCGGTGCAGTGATTTTTGCGATGTTGGAATCACCCACGTTGAATTGTTCTTTTACAAAAACCATCATTTGCGCTACAAATTTTGTCCATTTGGATTTATCGGGTGCTGCCGCATCGTATCCTGTTTTCAATGGAGTGTTGTCAAAATCTTCCGGTTTAAAATCCTCAAAAGCACCATTGACAACCGGTAACCAACCTTCCGATTTATAGGTAGACGATATAATTACCAATTTTCTTAGCCGGTTGGGACTTTGTACAGCAAACTGATAAGCTACTGAACCGCCCATACTATATCCGGCTACATCGGCACGATCTATCTTCAAATAATCCATCACTTTTTCCACATCACCTGCTAAAGTAGCAATGTCCATTTTTCGATCCGAATAAGGGGAATGGCCATGTCCCTGCATCTCTATGGCAATGACTTTGTGTGTTTTTGACAATTCCGGTATTAATTCTCCCCAATTCATTTCAATCGTATAAAATGCGCCGTGCAGTAAAACGATCGGTTGGCCTTCGCCATATACTTCGTAATAAATGCTGATGCCATTTCCGGGAGCATAACCACTACTGGAAGGTTGGATTTGTTGACTGTTTGATAGGGTTGCCGTACACAAAGTGATAAGCATCCATGTGGATTTTAGGAAATTAATGTTATGCGGTAAATAATTCATAAGCCCAATTGACTTTAGCTGCAAGCTGATCGTACAAAAGTAGATGTTCAGATAGACATACAGCTTGGTAAAAGCGTCAACTTAAGGGGTTGATAACGACAGATTGGTATATCGATCCTTGATCTGTTTGGTTTTCGCTATTTGGTGGAATCCACCTGTTGTAAGAATCTTCTTATCACTTTGGCCAGTTTTTCAGGCTGATCAATCATGGTCATATGGGCGGCATTGCCAATGATTTCAACGCGGGCATTTTTTGACATTTTTTGATATTTGTACATGGTTTGAGGTCTTGCTTCGTCATATTCCCCGGCAACAAAAAGTATCGGTACGTCAATTTTGTCCAATTCCGTTGCCCGATTAAAATTGATCAGTGTGCCTGTTGCTTTAAACTCGGTGGGCCCCCACATGTAATTATAGACCTGTTCGTTGAACCCGGGTACATTTTCGCATTCCACATTGGGAATATATGGCCAACTTTTACGCGATAGGTGGCGTGCATAAAATGAATCAACAGCAGCTAAATAAGCACGAGCTTGGTAGTTTTCTAGCGCCTCGTATTTATTAATGGTATCCTGTAGCTCCATTGGCATTTGATTGAGTAGGATTTTTGCGTCAGCAATCCAGTCCGGAGTGCTTATCATGGGGCTTGAAAAAATAACGGATTTGACTCCTTTTGGTCTTTTGGTAAGCATATATCCGATCAGGAAGGTACTGCCGCAAGAATGACCTAATAGATGGAGCTCTTTGAGCCCTAATTGGTTTCTTAATTGGTCAATCTCATCTACAAATCGCTCCGTATTCCATAATCGGGTGTCGGCGGGTCTGTCCGAATTTCCTGATCCCAATTGATCATAAAAAATGACCGGTCTATCGGCACTTAGCAAAGAAAATCCCGGAATCATGGAACAACTGCGGGAGCCAGGTCCGCCATGAAGTATTAACAAAGGCGTTCCCGGGCCTTCTCCGATGATTTTATACCATATTTTACCCCCAGTAACATCAACATAGCCTTCCCGGTCAACTTCCTTTTGGCTGAATGCATGCAGGAAACAAAGCAGCATTATGAACAATAGAGCTATTTTTTTCATGTGATAAAAATTTTATTTAAACCGTCCATTTCACAAAGTAGTAAAAACCGGGTAACGTTGCGTGATTGCATTTGGTCATTTGTTGTGCGACTATTTTCGATGATTTGATTTGATTCATGCCATATCTCTCATAGTACAGTTGTGAATAGTAAGTTAATCGGTCCGTATGCCTCTGTCGGTTGATTATTTACTTGTGGCAATTGCGTTTCGATATTGATGAATTGATACTGAAAGAAAGTTTTATCATAGGAATTCATTCTTGGCAAATAGAATAAATTTAATTATTAGTCTAAAATGGCCTTTAAGTGCTTCAAAAAATCAGCGTTAGCCGATCCTTTTATGGATTTAATCACATTTGTGTATTTTTTAATATACTCTGGAGTTACGAACAGATAGGTTTCTTTCGTTAAGTTCCAATTCGAAAGTTTTGGCCGCTTCGATTTACACGGAATCAGTTCTAGAGATTGGCGGTTTCTTATAGGATCAATGGAAATAACAAACGAAATTACGATTGGCAAACTTGACAGATAATCACATAAAAAAAAGATGTTTGCCGCTTTATCATCAGATTTACTTTTTAGCAGATCGAAACACTCATTGCCGATTGCATTAATCATTGAAGGTGCGAAGGGTAATGGGTCTTTGCCATTGTGCAAGTCTAAAATCGTTTTGATCATCGTTTGACTAAACTCCGTTCCGGTGGCGTTGATTGAATGATCAATTTGATCACATGATAGGGGTATAAATAATCCTGAATCATCAAGGATTGTTTTAATGGCGAAATAACTATATGGGGTGTATGGCTTATTCGTCGATGGATTTATGGTTTTTGATAGGACGTTGGTCATCGCAGAAAAGAAAACGGTTACCTCGTTGAAATACTCCACGTTCTCATTACCAGGCCACTCCTCCATGTTAATGGACGATACCATGATATTACCCGTCTCATTAAAAACTACCATTTCTTACCCGGATATTTTTTGGTGTGCTATTTTTTTGTCTATATCATGGCAGATCTTAGCTTTACTTAAACCCTTAACATCGTCGGAGAATGGCACATTGACCTATTCGTCTTAAGGGGTCAAGTTGAAAATAAGTTATTTCTCCATCTCTTCTAAAACTATTGAAGAAAAGGGAACATTGCACAATACACGTTTTCCTTAGATGAACGAAGCCAGCTATCGAATTTGGCATGAATAATCAACTGACTGTGGTTTGATGCAAACCGGTGAGACTTATTCTGCAAGTACAATTTTGTCTGCCCAACCTGCGCTGGTACCAATAGAACCATTAATTGGTTTCGATTTTTATTAATAACCAGGATCTTCCGCATTTCAGCGGTGGACGCACGCATCCTGGATCTTCAATGCGATTTGCGAGGCACCATTTCTTGCATCTGATCCAGGGCGTAGACCAACGAGGCTACGATGACGGCATTTTTCATGGTGTCCTCGGCCGGTATGTATTCCAGCACATCCAGGTTGGTGTGGTGGGTCACCGATTCATAAGCAAGGGGATCCTGAAGAAGTGAGAAAGAGGGGATGCCGTAGTGATCAAACGTTTCATGGTCAGTGTCGTAGTCGTTTTCGATCGAGATTATTCCATCGGTCAGACCTTTGAGTGGACGGAATAATTCTTTAAAAACCGGCCTTGCATTGTCGTTTGCCTGGAGGAAAACACCCCGGATGACTCCGGCGCCAGTATCCAGGTTCAGATAGGCCGAAACTTTCCTGGAAACGGCATTTGGGGCTGATTGCAATGGGCCAAAATGATGGACGGCATAGGCCACTGAACCGTAGTAAGCTTGTTCTTCGCCACCCCAGAGTCCCATGCGGATGGTGCGTCGTGGCTGATAGCCAATGTCATGCAGGATGCGCAAGGCTTCGATCAGCACCATGCCATTAACACCGTTGTCGGTAGCACCGGTCCCGGCATGCCAGGAGTCAAAATGGGCGCCCAGCAGGATCTGTTGTTTCTTCAAACGGGGATCGGTGCCGGTCAATTCGCCAATGATGTTGACATTGTTTTGTGGCTCGAAGTAGATTTCCGTGTCGAGGTCCAATCGCAGTTGCGGAGACTTACCTAATTCCAGCAGACGCAATAAGCGTCCAAAATGTTCCACACTGATGGTGAAATAGGGCAGCGGTTGGAGTTGGTCTTTTTTATTAAAATAAGTTCCCGCAGGGTGGATGATCCCGGCTTGCATGGAGCGGGTAGTCAAAACGGCCAGAGCTCCTTGATCTTCGGCAAAGCGCAAAAAGGCTTCTTCCTGGCTTTCTTCTTCTTCCCATGATTTTAATAATTCGGGCAGATTTCGGGGAGCATTTGCGGGAGTCAACTTGTCCTGCATTTTATGTAATTCCTCGGTAGTAAACCGCTTTGAAAGGGGCTCCTCGAGGGATTGCGGTGCCGGTGCATCACCCTTCAGGATGATCTTTCCTGATAGTTTGCCGGTAAATTGCTTCTTAATGTCCGGAATGTCTGCGATGGATTTGATATGGATGACTTCGCCGGATACGACGCCATTTGTGCTTTTGGTCATAACCAGGGGGTAGGCGGAAATTTTGGTGTAGTAGGGAGAAGTCATTTCCAGGTTAAATCCTTTCAGGCTCCAGCCCCGGCAGTCGGGACAAAAGGGTTCAAAGTGGACCTGCTGCAGGCCTGACTCCTCCATTTCCCGGGCTACCCATTGGGCGGCAGCCAGGTATTCCCGCGAGCCGGTAAGTCGTCCACCGTACCCATCCGTTAATTGACTGACCCTTGCCATGACCCGGGAATGTTGAAATCCTTCTTCCCTGACCCGGGCGAACACCCGGTCCGCGGTATCGACCTGGCTATGACTTTCTGCCACAAAAAACAAGGAAAGCAATAACCCAATTAAATACTTAATGGACATACGGTAAAAATTGACTTATTAAAAATAACGCGTTGAGTGGTTAAGCTGCCAAAGCATGTTTGGTTTGGTTTATGGGACGGTTGTTTAAATAATTCCAGTATTGCTTAAAAGTTTTGGCTGCAACTTTCGTAATGATCCTGATTTCAAAA
>JAGQXC010000543.1 GCA_020436785.1 Saprospiraceae bacterium
AAAATGGTCCGGCAACCCAGCATCCGGGAGCAGGAAGCAGGTGCCCAGCAGGTGGTGATCGCCAAGCTGCAGGAACTGGGCCTGGAGGTCGATGTGTGGGATCCGGACATCGAGGAATTAAAACGGAATCCGTTCTTCGTATCCACACGAACAGAATTTACCAACAGCCCCAATGTGGTCGGAATCCTCAGGGGGCAGGGTGGCGGACGGTCACTGATCCTGAATGGTCACATTGATGTGGTTCCCGAGGGTGACGTTTCCAAATGGAAGGACCATCCTTTTTCCGGCAAAATGGAGAACGGCAGGATGTACGGGCGGGGCACCACCGACATGAAGGGGGGCAACGTTGCCATGATCCTGGCCATGGAATCCATTCTGCGGTCAGGGATCAATTTACAAGGCGATGTGATCTTTCAGTCGGTCATTGAGGAAGAATCAGGAGGTGCCGGCACGCTGGCTGCGGTCTTGCGCGGGCACACCGCAGACGCCGCCATCATCCCCGAACCGACCAACCTCAAACTGTTCATCAAACAGCAGGGCTCGATGTGGTTCAGGGTGACCATCGAAGGAACCTCCGCACATGGCGGCACCCGTTACGAAGGAGTGTCCGCGATCGAAAAAGCCTGGATCGCCCATCAGATGATCCTCGACCTGGAACGTGAGCGAAACGCCAGGATTACCGACCCCATGTACGAAAAACTGCCGATTCCCTTGCCCATCAATGTCGGCACAATTCATGGGGGTACCTGGCCGTCCTCGGTGCCGGACCTGGTAACCATCGAAGGCAGGATCGGCGTTGGTCCGGAAGAGACCATCGAGGAAGTCAAAGAAGAATTAGCGGAAAGCATCCGCCGGCTTTCCAATCGGGATGAATGGTTTGCCGATCATCCCGCAAAGCTCGAATTCTTCGGTGCCCAGTGGATTCCCAACAGCGTGCCGGTGGAGCATCAGATCGCCGGCCTGGTCGCCGAAAATTTCGAAGAATTATTTGGGGAATCCGTGACGGTCGAAGCCTCACCGTGGGGCACCGATGCGGGCATCCTGGGCACCGTCGGAGGCATACCGGCCATCGTGATTGGCCCCGGTGAAACCAGTGTCGCCCATTATCCCAACGAATACATCGAGTTGTCAAAAGTGATCCGGGTCGCTAAGTTATTTGCCTTGACCATCCTCAAATGGTGCGGGACCGTGTAGCATGATTCCCTCGTACCATAAAATATCCCGTCCTGATGTGGAGATGCTTCTGTATCACGATCCGTACAGCGGACGCATCCGCGTGGATGAATGGGTGGGCGATCTACCGGCCGGACAGGCGCTCCTGAAGGGAAATGCCCCCGGGTGGGCTGAAAAAATCATTGTTAAAGCGCGCAGGGAACAAGTCCCTTATTTGTTGGAAGAAGGTTGGATCCGGGAGGCAACGATCCCGGGTTATTTCTCCGGTGAAGATCTTTTTTTCCTGGTACACTATCCCCACCTGCCGCGGTCTCATTCCGGCCGCCGGGAGAAGGATCTTTCCATCACCCGCCATATTCTGGACCTTAAACGAAACGCGGTTCATCCTAGCGACTTACCCATCCGCCGTGCGACCAGGGAGGATGCGAATAAACTGGCATCTCTTTACCAAACCGTTTTCTCCATCTACCCCACCCCGCTCGATGACCCGGCCTACCTTCGGAAAACCATGGATCAGGGAACCGTGTACGTGTACATCGAGCAGGACGGCGTCATCCTGAGCGCTGCTTCCGCCGAGATCAACCGCACATTTTCCAATGCCGAGCTGACCGATTGCGCGACCCTTCCTTCGCAACAGGGCCAGGGTCACATGGCCGCCCTCCTGGCGTACCTGGAAGAAATCCTGATTGGCGAGAGCATCACCTGTCTGTACACCATCTGCCGCAGCGCATCTTTTGCCATGAACAAGGTTTTTTACAACTTGGGCTACGACTACGGCGGCTGTCTGCTCAATAATTGCAATATTTATTCAGGCATCGAAAACATGAACGTCTGGCACAAATGGGTTAAATGATGGGAAGTTTAAAAAAATTATGGATCGGGCTATTCCTGTTGACAGCGACAGCAGTAGTCAGTCAGCGGGTCCCGGTGTTGCCCCAGATCGAACTTCCTCACGACTACTATTTCCGGGAGTTGTACCTCCCCCAACTGATGAGTGGCCCCTCCGCGCCGGACTGGTCGCCGGATGGGCAACAACTGGTGTATTCCATGGCCGGCAGCCTGTGGAGGCAAGAGATCGCCAGCCACACCGCCTGGCAGCTCACCGATGGCGACGGTTACGACTACCAGCCGGATTGGTCTCCTGACGGCCG
>JAGQXC010000544.1 GCA_020436785.1 Saprospiraceae bacterium
ATACGGGACGTCCTGGATGACCCGGGATTCAACAAAGCGTCCGCCTTGCAGAATCACCGGAAAGAACTGATCCGGCGCAAACAACGAATGGATCTGCTTCTGCAAACCATCGATCAAACGTTAGAAAACCTAAGAAATAATAACATCATGATACCAGAAGATTTGTACCGGGGATTAAACCGGGAAACGGCAATGCAATACCGCCGGGAGGCTCGCCAGAAATACGGCGAGAAAGAGGTAGAACACGCAGAAAAACACCTGATGAAAATGGGAAAAGAAGGATTTCAACAATTGCAAGCTGAGTTTAAAGCTTGCGGAGAACGGCTTTTCGCCCTGCGCCATGAAAATCCCGCCAGTGGTGCGGTTCAGGCTGAAATCCGCCGCCATTACCAATTTATCCGACAATTCTGGGGAACGGCAACTCAGGAAGATCCGCAAGCCGAAGCCTATGCCGGTCTGGGAAAAATGTACACAGAAGACGAACGGTTCACACAGGTGGGCGGGGTGGCACAACCTGAATACGCAGCGTTTCTGAGTGCCGCGATGTCTCATTTTGCTTCGCACGAGTTGGCTTCCCGTTGAGATCAGGGTACTTAAAATCCAATAACTTCCAGCGGATGAAGGGCAGGATCAAGGCCTGATTGGGAGCCCATTGAGCGTAGGTTCAGACTTTTTTTATTACATTAGGGTACAGGCAAATCTCAACTAATCAAATCGTCTCTAAAACCAAAATTGTGAAATTCATTCGCTTGTTGATACCTCTTTTGATCGTTGTCGTACTGGGTGGCTGTGTTAAAAGCAATCCCATCAATTGTTCCAAAAGGCTGGATGCCCTGACAAAGGCCGCAGATCAGTATTCCCAGGATCCCACCAAGGAAAATTGCAAACTTTATTACCAGGCACTTAAGGATTACATTAATTCCAACGCATGTGCCGGAGATGTTTTTTATAAAAGTTATCAAAAGGAATTTAACCAGTCTTCCGAAGATGATTTTTGCAATTGACCGGGTGATTTCCACCAACTAATCCCTGCCGGTTCCCGGAATTATCCGTTGCACCCGGTATTTTTGGGTGAATTCGCAGACGATGGCAAACAACGACATGGATAAAGTCAATCTCGAGGATAAATTCCAATTATTCTCAGACCACTGGAATCCCCGGCTGGTGGGACAACTGAATGGTCAGGATGTCAAACTGGTCAAATTTCAGGGACCATTCGTATGGCACCATCACGATGAGGAGGATGAACTCTTTCTGGTCATCAAGGGCTCCTTTGTGATGGAATTTCGTGATCGCACGGTCAAACTGGAGACCGGAGAGTTTTTGATCGTGCCGCGCGGTGTCGAGCACCGGCCGGTAGCCGAAGAGGAAGTATCGGTCCTGCTGTTTGAACCTTCAACCACCGTAAATACCGGTAATGTCCTCAGTGCATTAACCAGATCCCGGCTTGATTCTATTTAATCCTGAACAGCTTAGTTAATCTGCTCTCAATTTATAATTTATGGGTGTGGTATGTTGTTGTATTGAAGAACATAACTTCAATGTAATAGTTTATGAAAACAATGATCATTACTTTGCTTGCAACGGCCCTGTTTGCTTTGGGATGTAAAAAATCCAGCCCGGCGGTCAATTGTGAAACCAAGGTCAATGCCGTGGTCGACGCACTTAATACGTACGTGGAGACACCAACCAAGGAGAACTGTGTCAAATATGTAAATGCATTAAAAGATTACGTAAATTCCAATGCATGCTTTAATAATGCCGTATACAATGCTTACAAGCAGCAATTGGATGATTTTAATGAAAACGATTGCCAATAAATCCGACTCAGGGAGGTAGTCTCCCGGCCCACTGCTTGATTTGATCATCAAAAATTTTGAAAAGCGCTGTATTTTCGGGTCCTTAAATTTTCCGGACCATGGAAATATTGAATCGCATCCCGGTTACCTACTTTGAGACCATCGGTACTTTTGTTGGTCTCTTTGCCTGTTCGATGATTGCCATTCAGGTTCTCCGGGAATGGCGGTTAAAGTCCCCGAGCAGTCTGTCGCTTGGCTATCTCATCGGGTGGATCCTGATCTTTTTCTTCTGGTGGCTGTACGGTTTGCGGTTTAACACCTTTGCCATCCTGGTATCCAACGGCATTGCCATGACGCTGCAGATCCTCCTGCTGGTCGTCGTTCTACGCAAGCGCAGACGCACCACGCTGCAACCTTAATAGCAGGCATTCCCGTTGAAAAGGCTATTTTAGGTTTTTCGATCAATGAAATCACCAACCATGTTCCGTATACCATGCATTGTGCTGATACTGGTTTTGTTATTCGGGGGAGAGGCCTGTCAGCCTGCCTCTGACCAGGTGACAGCCCCAAAGCGACCAAACATCCTCTTCATCATGTCCGACGACCACGGCTATCAGGCGATCAGTGCCTATTCCCGGAAACTGATCCAAACTCCTAACATCGACCGGATCGCTGAGGGCGGTATGCTTTTTACCAATGCTTGTGTAACCAATTCGCTCTGTGCACCTTCCCGTGCGGTCATCCTCACCGGCAAACACAGCCATTTGAACGGTAAGATTGATAACAATTTCCCGTTCGACACCACCAACATGACCTTTCCGCAATTGTTGCACGATGCCGGTTACCAAACGGCCATGTTTGGCAAGCTGCATTTTGGCAATAACCCCAAAGGATTTGACCAATTCAAGATCCTGCCGGGCCAAGGGCATTACTACAATCCGGATTTCATCACCAAGAACGAAGGAAATATCACCGTTGAAGGCTATACCACGGACATCATTACCGATATGACCCTGAACTGGCTCGATCAGGAACGCGATACCACCAAACCATTCATGCTGATGTTTCTGCACAAAGCACCCCACCGGGAATGGTTGCCTCCGGAAAGGCATTACAAAGAATTCACCAAACGGACTTTTCCCGAGCCTCCAACGCTTTTTGATGATTACAGTGGCCGGGGAACGGCAGCGCGGGAAGCAGAAATGAACATCCTGGAAAACATGAATTGGGCCGGGGATTCCAAGATCTATCCGGATTTGATGGATGAATTGGGTATCCCGCAAACCATGAATTGGGACAAGGCGGCCTTCGAAGGCGAAGTGGGGCGCCAAAACGCCGAACAGCGTGCGGCCTGGGATGCCGTTTACGGACCGATCAACGAAGATTTTAAGAAACGCTATCCCACCATGTCCCGGGAAGACCTGATGCACTGGCGTTACCAGCGCTATATGCAGGATTATCTGGGCAGTATCGCCGCCGTCGATGACGGAGTGGGACGTGTGCTGGATTACCTCGATGCCCACGGATTGACCGACAACACCATTGTGGTCTATACGTCCGATCAGGGATTTTTCCTGGGAGAACATGGTTGGTTCGACAAGCGATTCATTTACAACGAGTCGTTCAAAACCCCTTTACTGGTGCGCTGGCCCGGGGTAATCCAGCCCGGCACGGTCAACACCCAAATGGTGCAAAACCTCGACTTTGCACCCACCTTCCTAAATGCAGCAGGCGTCCGGATTCCAGCAGACATGCAAGGGGTGAGTTTGTTGCCTTTATTCCGCGGGGATACCGCCAATTTCCGGGACGCGGTGTATTACCATTATTATGAATACCCCGCCATCCATATGGTAAAACGCCATTATGGCATTGTCACCGAGGATTACAAACTCATTCATTTCTATTACGACATCGATGAATGGGAATTGTATGACCGCAAGAAAGATTCCCTTGAACTGCACAACGTGTTTGCCGATCCCGCTTATGCCGGTGTGGTCAGGAATATGATGGCTAAATTGAAGGACATTCGTGAAAAATACCACGATTCAGATTCGCTGGATCAGTACTACATCAGGAAGTACGATGAATTAAAAAAGTAACAACGGGAAAGTGTGGCGACCATCTATCAGGATCGTCCGCAAGCTTCCGTTCAGGGTACCGTCACCACCTCGGCCAGAGAAACCCGGCTTGTTTTTTATACGCTTCCCATCCCGGATAACGGGAGACCGAGCGCTCGATCATCAGCATATTGGGTACAAAAAAAATAAGCCACCAACCGGCAAGGATCATCCAGGGAACCCAATGCCGGGAAACCAGCGCAAAACTGGCATATACCATCATTTCTCCCAGGTAATTGGGATGTCGTATGGAGGAATACATCCCAGTAGTGATCAGACCCGGATGGTATTTCAGGGTAAAGTGCTTCTGACCATCGGCAGCAATCATTAGAAAAAGTCCTAATACATAAAGTATTATACTAAAAGCATAAAGGCGAAATGGAACAACTTCCCCAGGAGGATCGCTGACCAGCAGCCAGGGTGCTATCCAATAGGTTGCCAGGAAGAACCAGGTGAAGAGGGCACCACCGATGGTGATCTTTCGCTCCCAGCGTTGATCGCGGAAAAACAGATGTTTCAGGACCCAACAAATGCCATAACTGCCGTGTAAGGCAACGTATATCCAGGCATCCAGGGTAAAATGGTGGTAATAATACATCAGACCCAGGACGACCAGGATCGTCCCGCCTTTATGCGCATTGATGACGTGGCTTAAGGTGATAAATGCTTTGCCCCCGCCCAAATAATGGATGAGGTAATCGGCCAGTTGATTCAAGAGAACGTACCAGGGTTTGGAGTTGACCTGACTTCTTTCCATAGAATTAATTCCGGTTCGATATCAAAAGGTTGCCCTAAAAATAACCCGTTTCAGATAAGCGAACAATCTTCACAAAATAGATCATTCGCTCCGGTGGCAATACAGATCAGATAATTACCAACGGAATAGGTATGGTGCACAAAGGCCTGAAGATCCGGCAGGGTAGCACCGACCGATGGCGAACGATCATCACCTGATGGGCGCCAAAGAAAGGTGAATCAGTTAAGCTAATACTCTATTCTGTTCGTGCACCGTCAGCGA
>JAGQXC010000080.1 GCA_020436785.1 Saprospiraceae bacterium
ATCGTATGGAACCCTAGGTTGAGCCACTGGTCATTCTTGGTAGAATATAACGTCCCCAGCTCGATGGCATTACCCACCTTGGCTGAAAAATAGGCTCCAAACAAAGGAATATTGGTCTTTTCCTCGTATTCACGGACATACATCAACCCGAATTTAAGATGCTCATCGATCGTATAATGCATGCTTAACTGGATGACCGGTGAGGTGCCCGACTGGAAAGTCCGGTTTTCCACATTCCAGGAAGTCCATTGTCGCAATGAATCGGTTACATCGGGAAAATCAATGGAATTTGATCCAAACGGAGGATCGATCCGGACTCCATTATAGGTACGCTCCTGGTGATTGGTCCATCGTTCTGCTCCACTGCGCCAAAAGATCCGGCCCAGGTTCTTTGCCGAGGCGGCAATGTAAAAGATCCTGCTGAGGTACAACTTGGTTCCGATGTCTATCGAGGCACCCCAATTGTTGGATGGTTTCGGAAAAAATGCCGACTGGTAATCCAACGAATATTCATTGGCTGCCGGGTCGTAGTTAACCAGGTCACCGGCATGCCGCAATACGAGATCGGTATTCAGATAAGTGGCATAACCGTCCGTATCCGTGTACAATTGACCGGCAATTTGGCTGGAAGAAAGGTAATGGGCTCCGTTCAGTAGATTCAGGCGCACCGCAATGGAAAAGTAGGGAATGTGGTAACCAACCGAAAATCCCAGCTTTTGATAGACCTGGGACTGGAGCGTGCCGGATAACGGGATGGTATCTCCAACCTGTAACGCATTGCCCTGCGTCAATAAACGGAAAGCTGATGAATTGGTGGATACGATCAACTCCCCAGTCTGCTGATATTGCACTCCGTAAGAAAGCTTGTTCTTGAGGTAACTGATCATCAGCGGTTCAAGCTGGTATTGTGCCTGTGCTTTGAAATCACCAGTCAATTGATCGGTCAACCTGGACAGCAACAACCGGTTTTGGCCGTTTTCGCGAACATAGGCCTTGCTTAATTCGGGCATGCTGTGCAATTGCACATAGCCACCCGGCAAGGCAATGTGGAGACCCTGTGGAACCTGTGCCGGATTGTTGTTACCCGATTGAATCAGGTCGGTTAAAAAATGGACACTCCAGTCATTCTGGGACTGCACCTGCCAGGCCATCAAAAGAATCCATATTACACCGAATGTTTTACTCACGTGCTACGGTTAACTTAAGCCCGACTTCACACTCGATTTGCTGGTCGGCATATACACGAACCGGTTCGCTTCCCGTCGTTTTCATCTCGTAATAGATCACCAGATAGGCAGCCCCGGCCAGCTGATTGATCAGATTGGGGTCAATCACCAGATCGGTCTGTTCTTTGCTGACCTGACCATTAGCCGCTCCACTCGCTACATTTGCCCACCCTTGCCACAAGTCGCCCAGAGCCACATCGTTTTCCCCATAAAGCACACCCCGCATTGCCAGGGCAAGTGGTACTTCGTTGGTGGTCGTCCAGCGGATGGCCGCTTCCTGGATGCCCTGGTATTCTGGTACCATCAACGGAAAGGTATCCTGGCCCTGGTAACTGGACAAGGTGCCTGCCAAGGGTATTCTTAGGCGGCTGTCGATCATAACCTGACTGCTATCCAGCGCAAAAAATGGTCCTGGCTGTAAATCAGGGTTGATCACGCCATGCACCTGGTAAATGACCTTAATGGGCAATTCCTGAATCAGAGCCTGAATGTTTGAGTTATCCGGGTCAATGACGATTTCCGTTTTCTTTGCGGATCCTTGTTCACCCTGATCTGGAAATGCAACCGGTAAGGGTTGTGGGAAAGCAGTGGTGACCAGGTCAGAAGCGTTGCCGGAAGCATCGACAGCGATCAGCTGATCAATGTAAAGACTGACCGGAATACCGAATGAGTTGCGGATCGACACCGACAATGCGGGTCCATCCACCGCGAAATCGCCACCTTGCCAATTTTCAAATACATCGATAGGAAGTTCTCCCCCGGGAATGGGCTGATCTGTCCGTGCAAAAGTGCCGGATATTTCATAAAAATCTATGGACGTAAAAGTCGCAGTGACCGTAAAGGGGTCCGGGAGAATTTGATCTGAGACGTAATATTTCAACAGAATTTCACCGTTAGGTAAATCCATGATGGTGCCATCCAGGTCTATCCGCGGAGATTGCCAATTATCCGCAGTTGGATGAACCGGCAACGTAAAATGCTGTTGCCAGGGATCACCGATCTGAGTGGCATTTGGCGCTTCCAGCCAAAAATCGAGTGGCTGATCCGTCTGATAACGGATGGAAAGAACAAACCGGGTAGATTTAAATTTCACCCGCTGAATGGACCACCCTCCAGCCGTTGGTACCGGGATGCGTGACACGGTATCCGGTAAAGGGATCGGAAAACCAACCGGCAGGACCGGAAAAAGATCGGATGCGGTAAGGGCAATTTCTTGCGAGGAATACTCCAGGGCCACCGAACCATCTGTCCCGACGACCACGGTGTGGGTACCACCGGTCAGTGCCTCCGGCATGGTGAACCTGGTTTGAAACAATGGGACGGCTACTTCCCGGGCATCGTACAGGTTTACCTCTTCCAGTGACCAGTTGGTACATCCGGGAAGGACCCAAAGTCCGAATAGAACGATTATCCAAATGCCAGAAGGCTGTTGCCGCATGTCAGAGGTAATAATTTTGTCCTAAAGAAGGAATCTCAATCCGTCCAAAACCTTCGTGTTGCAGGTGGCTTTTAAATGCTTTTTGAGCATCCAGCTCTCCGTGTACGAGAAATAGTCGTTGAACGTTTTTCATCAACGGCCGCAAAAAGTCAGTCATTTCATCCCGGTCTCCATGGGCAGAAAAGGAATCCATAATCCGCACTTCCGCCAGCACCTCTTTTTCTTCTCCGAATAGTTTGATCGACTTGGCTCCGGCACGCAACTTGCCACCCGGCGTCTCCGGAGTGCAATAACCAACCATCAAAAAGGTGTTTTTTGCATCGCTGATGTTGTTAAACAGGTGGTGTTTTGAGCGTCCGGCATTCAACATACCGGCTGAACTAATGATGATGCATGGTTCTTTGCTGGTATTGAGAGCCTTTGATTCGTTGACATTTTGAATGTAATGCAGCCGGTTGAATCCAAAGGGATTGGGATCGGTCAGGAGATATTCGGAAAGCTCCGCATCGTAACATTCGGGATGGATGCCAAAAATCGTCGTCGCATTGACTGCCAGCGGGCTGTCCACATAGACCGGTATGGGCGGCAAAACGCCGGCATGCTCCATTTGGTCCAGCATGTAAACGATTTCCTGGGTACGGCCAACACTGAATGCGGGAATGATGAGTTTCCCTTTCTTCTCCAGGCAGGTGTGCTTAATGATCTCCAGAAACTGATTTTCTTCATGAGGTGCAAAATCGTGCAAACGGTCACCGTAGGTGGATTCCGAGATCAGGTAGTCAACCTGGGGCATCTCCTGCGGATCACGGAGGATAGGCCGGTTGGGTCTGCCGATGTCCCCGGTGAAACCCAGTAAGATTTCCCGGTCGCCGTCCTGGATTCGCAATGCCACGCTGGCAGAGCCCAGGATGTGTCCCGCATCCCTGAATAAGACTTCAACCCCGGTGGTCATGGGATACCATTGATTGTAGGCAAATGAAATAAAACGCTCCATGGCCAGGTGGACATGTTCATCCGTGTACAATGGGTCCCGGTAAGTTAATTTCTCATTCTTCTTTCGGCGCCCGTGAGCGATGGCACTGGCCATCTTGCGGTTGTAATATTCGGCATCGGACATCTGAATCTTGGCGCTGTCCAGCAACATGATCGCACAAAGACTGCGGGTGGCGTGCGTACAGACAATCGGTCCCTTAAAACCATCTTTCACCAATTTGGGGATGCGGCCACTGTGATCTATATGGGCATGGGAAAGAACCAGAATATCGATTTCTTCCGGATTGAAATACCACTTTTCATTTAAATGTTCATAGGCACTGCCCTGAAACATTCCACAATCCAACAGTATTTTTAGTCCGGAATCCAGGGTAAGCAAATGTGCGCTTCCGGTTACTTCCTGGGCGGCACCACATATCTTTAACTCCATATAGCGATGTGTTACTCCTCTTCATCGGATTTCAGGTGGGATAACTTCTTATCCTGCAATTCCCGATTCAGAAATTCATTGATGCGATCTATTGAAACATTACTGATGATTTCTCCGAATTCGTTGATGTTGATGTCGAATTCACCTTGAACATTTTTCTTCCGGGGTTTAAGGTGATCGTCTTGCTTTTCTCTATCCATGATCTTTCTTTCCTAAGCCAAATGGTTCAACAAGTTCTCTATCCGATGCTGTGCTTCCCTTTTACCCAACCAGGCCATTAACGCAAATAAATCAGGTCCGGTCATGGATCCGGTCATGGCTATCCGCAACACAGAAAAGATTTCCCCCGGCTTACGATTCTGCGCTTGCATGGCATCTTTAATGGTGGCACTCCATTCCGCCGCGCCCATGCCGTCACTGACCAGGTTCAGTACGTTGGAAAAGAACGAACGGTTTTCCGCGTTCCACTTCTTACGCAGGGTATTTTCTTCGTATTGTCCGGGTGCCTGAAAAAAATAGGAGCCTTCGCTGCAAAAATCCTTGATCGTATGGACCCGTTCTTTCATTAAATCAATAAATGCCAACAAGTGTTCATCGTCCGGCACCCGATCCGGAAATTGATGGGCTACCTGATGTTTTACCCCGGGCAGCAGATCCGTTGCTTCGGAATGCATGATGTATTGCTGGTTAAACCATAACGCTTTATCGTAGTCAAAACGGGCGCCTGATTTAACCACTTGTTCCAGATCAAAAGCCTCCAGCAATTCTTCCATGGAGAAAATTTCCTGCTCGGTGCCTGGATTCCATCCGAGAAAAGCCAGGAAATTCAGAGTGGCATGGGGCAGAAATCCTTTTTCACGGAAACCAGCGTAGTGCACGCCCTCTTCTTCGTCATTCCAATCGAGGGGGAATACCGGAATACCGCTTTTGGTACTGTCCCGTTTGCTTAATTTTCCCTTACCGGACGGTTTAAGGATCAGCGGCAAGTGGGCAAACCGGGGCATTTCATCTTCCCAGTCAAAGGCGCGATAGAGCAAGACATGATGGGCGGTGCTGGACAGCCATTCTTCCCCGCGAATCACATGGGTGATCTGCATATGGTAATCATCGACGACATTGGCTAAGTGGTAGGTGGGTAATCCATCCGCTTTCATCAAGACTTTATCATCGAGGATCTCACTGCGGAAAGTGACCTCTCCGCGTATGATGTCATGGATCACAATTTCCTGCTCCGGTTCGATCTTCAGGCGAACTACGTATGGCCGGCCTTCGGCTTTCCAGGATTCAATCACGTCATTCGGCTGGGCCAGACTGTTCTTCATGCGCATGCGCACCGTATGATCGTAACTCGGAGCCGCCACCCCTTTGGCCAATTCTTCGGAACGCATCTGTTCCAGTTCTTCCGGTGTATCAAACGCCAGGTAAGCATGACCACTATCAATCAACCGGTCGATCCACCGGGTATACAAAGCTTGCCGCTCGGATTGCCGGTAAGGACCAAACGCTCCACCCGCTTTCGGACCTTCATCGGGTATTAAACCCAACCAATTCAATGCTTCGTGAATGTAGGGCTCGGAACCGGTCACATAACGCAACTGGTCCGTATCCTCGATGCGGAGAATAAAAGTCCCTCCATGCTTTCGGGCAAATAAAAAATTATAGAGCGCAGAGCGGACACCACCGATGTGCAGGGGTCCGGTGGGGCTGGGAGCGAAACGAACCCGAACAGGCCTGTCTACTTTCACATTAAAATTTTTTGTAATTTAAAGCGGCTTAAAAATCAACCGATAGTGACTATATTGCCGAATTAACAATTTTCAAATGTTAAAGCAGCAAATCGGGCACAATATTCGTTATAAAATAACATTAATAAATAGTCCCGACGAACACCGCACCAGATGCGAAGTTATTAATATTCCATGAACATCTAATCCGAACATCATGTATTTGACCCGAACACCCAATTTCATTCAGAACCTCTTCCCAAACTTCACCTGGCGCGTTCCCACCGAACAAAAAGTTGCTTACCTGACCTTTGACGATGGTCCCATCCCGGAAATTACACCCTGGGTTTTGGATCAACTGGATGCCTATCAGGCCAAAGCCACCTTTTTCTGCGTGGGTGAAAATGTGACCAAGCATCCCGACATTTTCGAGATGGTGGTCCAACGGGGACACCAGGTAGGCAATCACACCTACAACCACCTTTCCGGGTGGAGCACCGACAACATGGATTATTATCACAACGTGCGGAAATGTGCCCAACTGGTTAAGTCTTCGCTTTTCCGTCCTCCCTACGGAAGGCTGAAGCCACATCAGGTACAGTTTCTGCAACGACACTATCAGATCGTGATGTGGGATGTATTGAGCGGTGACTTTGATCCGGGAACGACCCTCGAACAGTGCTACGACAATGTGATGAGTAAAGTTCGTAACGGATCCATCATCGTATTCCACGACAGCATCAAAGCGGAGGAAAAATTAAAATACACTTTACCGCTCGTTTTGGAGGAGTTGTCCACTCGAGGTTTTACCTTTGAATCGATCGTCGCCGAGCATGTAGAGCCGGTAGACACGTTACGAAAGATCGCATAGTTCTCATAGTTTTGATTTTTAGGTGTACGGCTGTCTCCCTGGACAGCCGTCTTTTTTTATCGGTTAAGTCCAGCGCTTTGCGTAAAGCCAGAGCGCCCGGTACCCTTTGAAATAGCCAACAGTCGTATTTTCTCCGTGTCCCATCGACTTTTACTGGCATGAAACCGGAAACTTTGTTAGTATCGTGGTACGTTTATTGTTTAAATCCGATCCATGAATCTTTCAAAGTACAACAAAGCCTTTAGTGAAAAAGCCTTTTGGAAAAAATGGCAGGACTATGTGAAAAAGTTGGGAACCAAGGCTTTATACACGTTGCTTTTGCTTTTTTATGCCTATAAGCGCAAAGAGACGCCTTACTGGGCAAAGTCCATTGTGATTGGAACCATCGGTTATTTGCTGACACCCATCGACGCCATTCCCGATCTGACCCCCATCCTGGGGTATACCGATGACCTGGGTATCCTCTCCTTCGGCTTGGTCACCATCGCCTGTTACGTCAATGAGGAAGTTCGTCAGTCGGCTCGTACCAAATTAGGTAACTGGATTCATGGTGTCGATGAACAGGAACTGCAGGAAGTCGATGCGAAACTGTAATTTCAAATCTTTTTAGGCAATCCCTGCAAGAGACTGGTCCATTCGTTACCTTTTCACCTCCCTTGCCATTACCTTTGTACATACCAATCCGTGCAATAAGTGCTGGTAACCGTCATTGGAAATAAGCATCCTGAATCATGAATACGCGATATTCCCCCATCGAAGCCGCTTTTTTTGTTCAAAACCGTAAGCGTTTCACCCGGGAGATGACGCCTCATGCATTGGCCGTATTCCATGCCAATGATGCCATGCCCCGTTCAGGCGATCAGACGTTTCCTTTCCGTCAAAATTCCCATTTCTTCTACCTCACCGGCATCGACCAGGAAGAATCCGCCTTGTTGCTTTTTCCCGATAGCCCGAAACCCGAATACCGGGAAATCTTATTTATCCGTCGCACCAACGAACATTTGCTCACCTGGGAAGGACCAAAGCTTACTGCCGACGAAGCAAAAAAACTGAGCGGAATAGAAACGGTGCTGTGGATCGATCAGATGGATGCCCTCTTTCATTCGCTGATGATGCAGGGACAAACGCTTTATCTGAATACCAGTGAACAGGATCGCTTCCAAACAGCAGTACCCAGCCGGGACCTGCGCTTTTCACAGCAAGTGCAAAAACAATATCCACTGCATCAATTGGCCAGGGCTCAACCCATCTTGCGCAGCATGGTTATGATCAAATCGCCCCAGGAAGTTGATGTCATGCGCAAAGCCGTCTCGATCACCGGGGAAGCCTTCCAGCGGGTCTGTGAAACCCTCAAACCGGGTATGAAGGAATACGAAGTCGAAGCGGAGATTATTCATGAATTTATCCGGCAAGGGGCCCGCGGACATGCCTATGAACCCATTATTGCCGGTGGATCCAACGCCTGTATCCTGCATTACATTCAAAACAATGCCATCCTCAAGGAAGGGGATGTCGTATTGATGGACTTTGGTGCCGAGTATGGTAATTACGCCGCCGATCTTTCCCGTTCCCTGCCGGTATCCGGTCGCTTCAACCCGCGTCAGGGCCAGGTCTATGATTCGGTGCTCCGTACCTTGCGCATGGCCAAACAAATGATGGTTCCCGGACAAACGCTCCAGGAAATTCAGAAAGAAACCGAATCCTACCTGGGCTTTGAGCTCTACAACCTTGGACTTGTTACGGTGAAAAATCCGGATCATAACGCCATCCAAAAGTTCTTTATGCATGGGATAGGCCATCACCTGGGCCTGGATGTGCACGATCTGGCCGACCGCAATGTGCCCTTACAGGCCGGGATGGTGATTACCTGTGAACCGGGAATCTACATCCGGGAAGAAGGGTTGGGGATCCGCCTGGAAAATAACATCCTGGTGACGGACGAGGGACCTCAGGACCTGATGGTTGAAATCCCCATCGACCGCGAAGCGGTGGAAGAACGGATGAATGCTTTGGTTAGATATTAGACACTAGCTATTAGACATTAGATCATAGACATTAGAGGCAGGATGACACCGCAGGAGATCGTGACACGGATGTATGAGAAGGATGCCTTCAGCCAATGGTTGGGCGTCCGCATCCTGGAGGTTGATCAGGGTCACTGCCGCTTGTCAATGCGTGTACGTCCGGAGATGTGCAATGGTTTCCACATTGGCCATGGGGGCATCACCTATGCACTGGCCGACAGTGCCTTGGCCTTTGCTTCCAACAGCCTGGGGCAGCATGCGGTTTCGATTGAAACTTCCATATCCCATACGCGGATCGTCCAGCCCGGCGACCTGCTCACAGCCACCTCTCAATTGCTGAAAGACGGCCGCAACCTGGCCATTTTCCAGATTACGGTCACCAATCAGAAAGAGGAGACCGTTGCCCTGTTTAAAGGCACTGTCCTAAAACAAAAGAGCTGGGATGAAAAGTAGGCGACGCCACCTGTAGATTCTTCATGGCATGGTCAGCCTATTCTTATTAATTTTACCGTTAACC
>JAGQXC010000545.1 GCA_020436785.1 Saprospiraceae bacterium
AATAAAGCCAATCTCCAACAAGTACAGGCCACCGGAGCTCCATTGATTCCCGTCGAGATCATCGGTGAACATGGTACATTTTATCCAATTTATGAACCCGGCAAAATCGTGGATTTGATGGATCCGGCTCTGCCGGGAAATCCGGATAGCTGGGTGAATTATTACCGGTCTGATGATGTTGCTGCCATCAGTTATTTTTATCTGATTCAACCGGAACATGACTTGCCTTCCATCCAACCTGAAAATATTCGGACCATAAAGACGGCAATTGAATAGGTTTTCATTTCCGGGGGATGGTCTCCAGCCATTGTTTCTCCTTTAAGACCTGGCCTTTCTCTTCCAGGCGCCGAGTGTAGTTGTAATAATAATTATCCCGGTCGCTGGTGAATAGCAATAGACCGGTGTACGTCCTCTGGTGCCCGGCAGCATCCACGGTGATCGTGTACGTGCTCTCGACCAGCGCCTCAGCGGGAGTGAGATCACTGACCTGATGGGTGATCGACTCCGTATAGGAAATGGTCCCAAAAGGATACGCATCACTTCCGGAGTTGGTAGCCAAAACGGTTGTGGTTTGTGTGCGTTCATCCCTGGTCACCGTATTGATCTCGGCAAATCCGGAGAGGGTTTCGGAAGCTATCGAATGAAACCCTGGTAATTCCGGATCGGCAACCGGCCGGGAAAAAGGATGCCGGAGTCGCACCGGATGGGCAGGTGCGACCGGCAATGTGATCTGCGATGTTTGTTCTGGGCCTCCGTACAGATGGGTTTGCATCGGAAAGGGTGTCGGCCAAAACATTGGCCATTGGGCATTGTTAATTGAAACCCGGATGCGATGACCCGGCTGGAAAATCCAGGAGGTGACATGCAGCTCGATGTCCAGCCGGTAGACACTGTCCGGGTCAAGCGGCATAGGATTAACGTCCGAATACCGGTGGCTTCCATTTAAGCCCGCACCGGTCACCTCGGTGACACTCCCATCGGGGGCCACATCGGACAACCGGACGATCCAGTTGGCCTGGGGCGCATTGGCACGAGCCCACAATGTCATCCTTGGAAAGCCCATGATGGCCACGGAATCTTCGAGGACTGGTGAATCATAGACCAGGCTGTACGCGTCAGCAGGACGTTGATCGGGAGCCCAATCCCCCCACCACATCACCGAGCCACTGGCTTCCATGCCTACCGTCGGTTTGTATTGCAAATGATGTATAAATGGCTTTGCTACCTGACTGACCAGGGCGTGATCGGCAGCCAGATAAAGTACGGAGTCCCTGGATGCAGGCCAATGCGCGTCCTGATACCATTCGCCGGGAATCTCCGTCAGGTCAAATCCCGGTGGATGATGATCCCGTTGGAAATAGATAAAAGCCGGTTCTTCCATAATTCCGTTCTCCTCCCCCAATAACCAATGATCAAACCAGCGAACGGCAATATCCCGCCACTCGACGGCTGGCTCCGGCTCCGCCGTGTGTGGCCAGGTATGATTCCAGGGACCTAAAATCGCCTTCACCGGCACGTCGGCATGCTCTAAATAACGGGGAATGAAATCCCGGTAACCATCGTACCAGCCCCCCCAGAATAAAGACCGGTATGTCAATT
>JAGQXC010000546.1 GCA_020436785.1 Saprospiraceae bacterium
TGGTTACCAACGGATACAACATGGGGAGGCTACTGGTCAGGTGGAAAACACTGGAGCGAGGTGGTTCGTGATGACGTGCTGGACTATCTCCATATGGCCAGTGAGGACGAACGTCCTTTTTTTATTTATGCTGCCTTCAATGCACCTCACGATCCCCGGCAGTCACCGCAATCTTACCTGGACAGGTATCCGGTAGGTGATATTCCTTTACCAGAAAATTGGATGCCGGAATACCCGGATAAGGAAAAAATCGGGGCCGGCGCCGGACTACGTGACGAGGCTTTGGCGCCATTTCCCCGCACGCCCTATGCCATTCAGAAGCATCGGCAGGAATATTATGCACTGATCACTCATCTCGATGACCAGATCGGCCAGATCCTGGATGCCCTTGACCGTCTGGGGCTTTCAGAAAATACTTATTTATTCCTGACGGCCGACCATGGACTAGCCATTGGCAGTCACGGCCTGCTTGGTAAACAGAACTTGTACGACCATAGCATCCGGGTGCCCCTGGCCATGGTGGGTGCCGGTATCCCCGCTGGGCAGGGGGTAGATGCTGACGTCTATCTGCAGGACATCATGGCTACGGCTCTGGATCTGGCATCCATTCCCAAACCGGATTATCTGTTCTTCCATTCGTTACTGGGTCTTGCACATGGTGACCAAACTACTTCCTCCTACGATGGCATCTACGGAGCCTATATGGATAAGCAGCGCATGATTCGCAAGGACGGTTACAAGATGCTGGTTTATCCGGAGGTGCCTCGAATCCTCCTGTTCGACGAAAATAAAGATCCACAGGAGATGACCAATCTGGCCGGACAGGAATCCCAGCATGACCGTGTTCAATCCTTGTGGAGGAAACTCAGGGAAATGCAGCTTTCCTACCAGGATACCTTGGTTCTGCCTGATTCGCCGGAGCCGTGGTTAATGACGAATTAACTGACGGCCAAAGAAAAGCAAACTGTCAGTCAGGTGTTCCTCCCAATAGGACCACTCATGACCTCCTGGAAATTCCTGGTAGATATGTGGTATATCGAGAGCAGATAGGTTGGCATGCAACATGCGGTTGGATTCCAGTAACGGATCGGAAAATCCACAATCGAAACGCAATGGAGGCAGCGATGCTTTATTTTTTTGGATCCAGTGCATTGGATCGTACTCTTCTTTGGATTTAGGAAGCAACGCATCCAGAGATTCTTCAATGAATTCCGCCCATTCTTCTTTTCCAGTGACCGAAGAGTGGCCACTGATGCCTGAAAAGTGATTGGGGTATTTTGCCCCGATGCGTAATGCACCGTAACCGCCCATGGATAATCCACAGATAAACAGATGGTTATCGAATATCAATTCGGAAAAGGCTTCTTTGATAGAAGCCGGGACGTCTTCGAGAATCCATTTTTCATAATTTCCATGAACCATTTCTGAATACCCGCTTCCATCCCCAAACAAGCCATCGCTCGGCATAATGAGAACCAAGGGTGGAATTTTATTTTCCTGAATAAGTCGGCCAGCCGTCCGGTGAGCGCCGCCCTTAAACGCCCAGGCCCACGCACTGCCATAGACCCCGTGCAGCAGGAGCACCATAGGCAACTCCTGATCTTTAGCGTTCTCCGGCACATAGGCTACCAGATCGCCACGCCCACCAAGATGTTTGCTTTTCACGGTGATGAAGTGTAATCCATCCGGCGTAAAACGGGGGTCCGATCGTTCAAGGCTGCGGAACGAGCTCATGGGAAGACGATTACACCTTTGGCATTGTGTCCGGCGAGCATGTCTTCAAATGCCTGTTGCAAGTCATTCAACGGATACGTGCGGGTAACCAACTCGTTCAATAGCCATTTCCCTTCGTTAAATAAGCGGATGATCTGAGGAAAATCCTCCTGGGGACGGCATTGCCCGTAGAGTGGATTGATGTAGATTTTATCCCATTCGAAAAGATTCATATCAAAGGTAATCTCCTGTTCGATGCCACTGACCTGAACGGCCGTACCGGCATTGCGGATCATGGCCAAAGGAGCAGCCCCAAGAGCGGGAACAGCCGTGCATTCGAAGGCATAATCAGCCCCTCTTCCGGCAGTTTGTGACCGTACGTATATTGCTGCATTAAGCAGTCCGATATCCTGCGGATCGGCCTGATAACAATCGGTGGCACCAAATTGCCTGGCCAATTCCAACCGGTTGACATTGGTGTCGATGGCGATAATGGATGAAGCACCCTGCCATTTACAACCCTGAATGACATTAAGCCCAACGCCACCACACCCCAGTACCACGGCAGAACTATGGGGCTGCAATTTGGCAGCATGTACGACAGAACCGTATCCGGTCATCACCCCACAGCCAATGATGGCGGCTGCAGGAAATTCAAGATTGGCTGCATTGATCTTGACTGCCGCTGAAGTTTTAACCAGGGCATACTCCGACAGGGTTCCCAAATTGAAGGAGCGTTCAATGGGCGATCCTTTCCAGGTGGTGCTTTCGAGACGGGCGTGCCCGGGTGTATAGCCATTACCCCCGGCAATCACCGGAGAATTCACCTCACACAGGTGTTGATTTCCTCGCTGGCATTGAAAACATTCCAGACATGGGGTAGCCCAGTTTAATGCAACCCGGTCACCCGGTTCAAGATGTGAAACAAGATCGCCCACTTCCTCGACGATACCCGCTCCCTCATGGCCCATCACAATTGGCTTCCCCCATCGTAAAGAATCGTAATCGGTGTGACAAATGCCGGCCGCTTGCATGCGGACCAGGATTTCATCCGGACCCGGGGGCTCAATTTGTGTTTGTCCGATGGTGAAACCACCATGACCATTGCCGATCGCTGCGCGGGAAAATAAAGTCATAAGGTTAGGTTCAGTGTCATGGTTGCGGAATAAAATCACCAGGGCCCTAATCCGTCAATATCTGGGCCGTGGATAAAGGAAATACCTCCGATTCCGTGCGAACATCTCGTATTTTCTGTTCCAGTCTTTTAACAACATCCGGATGGTCATTAGCTACATTGTTTCGTTCACCCGGGTCCTGCGAAAGATCATACAGGGACCATGGTCCCGGAGTGGCCGCCGTCAAATCGTAGCGGATCAGTTTCCAATTTCCTTCGCGGATGGCAACCCGCCCTTTCATTTCATGAAACTCCCAGTAGAGGTATTCATGTTCGGCCTGGGTACCTGCCCCGGTTATTGACGGGAGAAAGGAAATGCCGTCTCCGGAGGTTGGAGTATTATTCAGGTCCTGGATCGTCGGCCATACATCCCAAAAGGCCAGCGCAACATCGGATTCGCCCCCGGGCTGGATGGTGCCCGTCCATCGGGCAATCATGGGTACCCGGATGCCCCCCTCTGTCACATCGCGCTTGTATCCCCGGAAGGGGCCATTGCTGTCAAAATAATCCGGATCGGCGCCTCCTTCCAGGTGAGGCCCATTGTCCGAGGTGAAAAAGATTAGTGTATTCTCTCCCAGACCAAGCTCATCAATCATCCGGACGAGTTCTCCAACCTGGTCATCCAACAGGGTTACCATGGCGGCAAACGCCGCATGGCATTCTTGTTGCGAGGCGTATGCACCCTGCCGGAAATGATCTCCCGAGTCGACACCCTGGTAGGCTTTCTCCGGCAGGAACCGGCCGTGGTATTTAGCAATCAAACTGTCCGGCACAGCCAGTTCGGCATGGGGAATGGTGGTCGGGTAATACAGGAAGAAGGGTTCATCGCGATGTCTTTGAACGAATTCGAGGGCTTTCTCATGGATCCGTTGAGGGGCATACGTACCAAATGCTCCTTCGGCATTGTCCGTTAACCTTACTTTGGAGGTGTCATCCCACAAGTGATCCGGATAATAATTGTGAGCAA
>JAGQXC010000547.1 GCA_020436785.1 Saprospiraceae bacterium
AATAAAGCCAATCTCCAACAAGTACAGGCCACCGGAGCTCCATTGATTCCCGTCGAGATCATCGGTGAACATGGTACATTTTATCCAATTTATGAACCCGGCAAAATCGTGGATTTGATGGATCCGGATCTGCCGGGAAATGCGGATAGCTGGGTGAATTATTACCGGTCTGATGATGTTGCTGCCATCAGTTATTTTTATCTGATTCAACCGGAACATGACTTGCCTTCCATCCAACCTGAAAATATTCGTACCATAAAGACGGCAATTGAATAGGTTTTCATTTCCGGGGGATGGTCTCCAGCCATTGTTTCTCCTTTAAGACCTGGCCTCTTTCTTCCAGGCGTCGCGTGTAGTTATAGTAATAATTATCCCGGTCGCTGGTGAATAGCAATAGACCGGTGTACGTCCTCTGGTGCCCGGCAGCATCCACGGTGATCGTATATGTACTCTCGACCATCGCCTTTGCGGGAGTGAGATCACTGACCTGATGGGTGATTGACTCCGTATAGGAAATGGTCCCAAAAGGATACGCATCACTTCCGGAGTTGGTAGCCAATACGGTCGTGGTTTGGGTGCGTTCATCCCTGGTCACCGTATTGATCTCGGCAAAACCGGAGAGGGTTTCGGAAGCTATCGTGTGGAACCCCGGCAGTTGCGGGTCGGCAACCGGTTGGTCGAAAGGATGCCTGAGTCGAACGGGATGGGCGGGTGCAACCGGCAAGGAGATCTGAGAGGAGTGCCCGGGGCCGCCGTACAGATGAGTTTGCATCGCAAATGGTGTAGGCCAAAACATTGGCCACTGGGAATTATTAATTGAAACCCGGATATGATGATCCGGCTGGAAAATCCAGGAGGTCACATGCAGCTCGATGTCCAGCCGGTAGAGGCTATCCGGGTCAAGGGGCAATGGATTAACGTCCGAATAGCGGTGCGTCCCATTTAATGCTGCCCCGGTAACCTCCGTGACACTCCCGTCGGGGGCCACGTCGGACAGCCGTACGATCCAGTTGGCTTGGGGTGCATCGGCACGGACCCACAGCGTTATCTGCGGAAAACCGATGATGGCCATGGGCTCGTCGAGGACAGGTGAATCATAAACCAGACTGTACGCATCGGCAGGCCGTTGATCCGGAGCCCAATCGCCCCACCACATCACCGAACCGCTGGCTTCCATACCTACGGTGGGTTTGTATTGCAAATGGTGTGTAAATGGTTTGGCTGTCTTTTCACTCAACGCATGATCGGCGGCGAGATAAAGGACAGTATCCCTGGATTGAGGCCAATGGATGTCCTCGTACCATGCACCGGGGATCTCCGACAGGTCAAATCCGGGCGGATGATGATCCCGCTGGAAATAAATGAAAGCCGGTTCGTCAAGGATTCCGTTCTCCTCCCCCAATAACCAATGATCGAACCAGCGAACGGCGATATCCCGCCACTCGACGGCCGGCTCCGGCTCAGCAGTGTGCGGCCAGGTATGATTCCAGGGACCTAAAATCGCCTTCACCGGCACGTCGGCATGCTCTAAATAACGGGGAATGAAATCCCGGTAACCATCGTACCAGCCCCCCCAGAATAAAGACCGGTATGTCAATT
>JAGQXC010000548.1 GCA_020436785.1 Saprospiraceae bacterium
AAATCAATGATACGGCGGCTTTGTCCTACCTGTTGCAATCACCGGTTCGTTTTGAAATGGTGACGGTCCGTTATGGGAAATCGACCGGTACCGACGCGGTCAAGGTGACCAGGGAGGAGATTCTGGAACACCTGGGAGGTAAGGGACCACAGGTATCCCAGGCGGTCACCGGACGGCATGGCGGGGCATTCCACACCTTTGGCGACTATGCGGTCGATCTCTTCGATCATGCGGAAATGTACGGTGACCCACCTTCCCGCGCTTTGTTCGACCTGGCAGCGGTGGCCATCGTAAAGCAGCCGTCCTGGGCGGAGAAACTAACCATTCCCGCTCCCCGGTTGGTGGATGGACGGTGGATCGATCAATCCGATAATCCGCGCCAAATTGTGGTTTGGGAAAACTTCAATCGCGACGCCATTATTCAGGATCTTTTCCAGGTATGCCATTAAACCCACGCGGTGAACATGCCCATCGATAAAGGTCATCCGGATCTTGTCCGGAGATGATCAAGATCAGTTTTATACCGGGTTTACCATTTTCATAAAATGGTATCTTAAACCAGCCTACAGGCGAATCATCTTTTTCTTACGATCAACTGCGCAATTTAATCTCCATTCCGGAGGGTGAACAAAAATTGGTCGTTATGAAATTTTCCATTAGCAACGTTTTTCTGCCTTCCCTGCTAACCCTATTTAGTTTGCATTTACAGGCGCAATGGGTTTGGGAATCCCTCGGCAAACCGATGAATGATAGTTTGATTGAAGGCATTTTGGTGGACCCGGTTGACGAGAAAATATTGTATGCTACCAATATTGAATCGGGATTGTACATCTCCCGGGATGGTGGCATGACCTGGTCGCATCCGCTCAAAGCTGCCGGATTAAATGTTGAAAGTTTTCAAATTGACCCCTCCAACCCTACGAAATTGTATGCAGGTCTATTGAATGAATTATACTTCTCTGCAGACCAGGGAATGCACTGGGAAGTGATCTATACCTGCCCGGAAACTATTCGATCCATTTTAGTGAGTAAAAAGGATGGAAGTATATTTATTGCTCCCCAAACAGCAAGTACTAACAAACCGGGCATCTACAAATCGGAGGATGGAGGCAAGAAATTTAATTTATTGCCTTTTGGCGTTTCGACCAATTACCTTCTCTGTTGGGATATTGAGGAAGATCCTACAACAGGTGCACTCTACGTGGCGGTGGAACTGGCCGATCATCCCCAACCCTATAATCCCCCGTTTTTCCGGTCTCTGGATGGGGGCAAACACTGGGATGAAACCTCGGGGATCTTACCCTGGCATGGACTAAAACTACAAGTTGATCCGGTAGACCATTCCGTCTACTACCTGTTGGAGCGGGGTGGTTTGTATAAATCCTCCGATCAGGCAGGTACCTGGGATCTGGTTTCCTATGCCTATGGATTTTATATGGTTCTTGATCCCATCAACCCAGAACGGATCTGGGTAGGCGACGACATCCGCTTTGGTGATGGGGGCGCTTATTTTTCTGGCAATTCGGGCAATTCCTTCACCCCGATCGGACCAGCAGGTGTTTCGGCAAGCTATTTAAGCCTCAACAAGAACAGTACAAATTTGTACGTAGCCAGTTATGGCTCCGGAATCTGGAGAACGGCTGTTCCGGACCTGGATGCTGCGGATAAATGGGTTACGACCACGGCGGACAGCGGACCAAACTCCCTACGGGA
>JAGQXC010000549.1 GCA_020436785.1 Saprospiraceae bacterium
ATGATGGTCCCGTGATTGATTTTGCGGTCAAGATGCACCGGATGGACGACACCCGATACATGACCACTTTACTGGAAAATCATCTTGTCTCGGCGAACCAAGTAGCACAAATCGCCAAAAAACTGGCCGCCTTCCACCGCCTGGCTGAGCGCATTCCGGAACCTCCGGATACCTCCTGGTGGCTGAAGCAATTCAAGGATGTCCGGCAGGTTATTGGTTTTTTATCCGAAAATCTGGAGGATAACCCGGGCGAGGTCATTGATCAGGCCATCCGCGTTGTGGAAAACCGGTTATCCAGGCTTGCTCCCAGGATTCTGCAACGTTACCGGGATGGATTTTACATCGACGGTCACGGCGATTTACATTCCGGAAATATTTTTTTGCTGGATGAGCCCGTCTTTTTCGATTGCATTGAGTTCAATGATAAATTCCGTCATTTGGATGTGCTGGATGAAATGGCATTTTTCTGCCTGGACCTGGATTATTACAAGCAACCCGAATTGGAGGATTTATTCCTCAAGCACTATCAGGAGCACTATCCCTGCTTTATCCGTGAGGAAGACCAACAACTCTATCTCCTTTTCAAATGTTACCGGGCCAATGTCAAACTCAAAGTGCAGTCCTTAAAAGCGCTGCAGGCCTCCAATCCGGATGAACGAAGGCACCGGTTACAGCGCGCATTTAAATACTACCAGCTCTTCAAACGGTACAGTCATATGCTCCAGAAAGGATAAAAACACGTTCTGCCCTCGTGCCCAATTTTATTCTAAGATCTCTAGAGCAGGTCATCCATTTTTTCGCAAGTGTTGTATATTGGGCGAATTATTTTTGGTTGAACTCGAAATTATAAGACGATGTCATTTAGATTGTTTCCTTCGCTTTGGATTTTACTGCTCAGCATCCTGGGTAATTTCCAACTTTCTGCCCAACAATTTCGTGCCTTGCTGTTTACCAAGACCAATGGATTTCACCATGTATCCATCAATGAAGGGGTGGACGCCATCCGTGAACTGGGCCACCGGCACTTGTTTAGTGTGGATTGGCAGGAAGATCCTGGCGTTTTTAGCGATGACCGTCTGAAAAATGTGGATGTGATCATCTTTCTCAATACCACCGGAGACATTCTTAACGACGATCAGCAGGCGGCTGTCGAACGTTTCATCCGGTCCGGGAAAGGTTTCGTCGGCATCCATAGCGCGGCAGATACCGAATACGACTGGCCCTGGTATACCCAGCTGGTGGGACGCATGTTCCATATTCATCCCCAGATCCAGACGGCAGTGATTCACGTAGAGGATAAGTTGTTCCCGGGAACCGAACAGATTCCTGCCAATTGGCTGTGGACCGATGAATGGTACCAGTATGATGAAGAAAAAACGGAAGGTTTGCAATACATCCTTTCGCTGGATGAAACCACTTACGACCCCAATGTACAGTGGGGGGACAACAAGGGTGGCCCGATGGGATTCCACCCCATGGCCTGGTATCATGAATTCGATGGCGGACGGGCGTTTTACACGGGGTTAGGGCATATGCCGGAGTGTTACAGCGATCCGGTATTTCGCAATTTCCTTTATGGAGGCATCTACTGGGCCGCCACCGGTAAAGGCATGCATAAAAAAATGTAATGTATTGGTTGTTCTGGATACTGGCCGGCTGGTTGGCGGCCAGGCCGGGTGATGGCCCTCAGGATGACCCTCGTGGTCTGAAAGATTATTTTCAGGACTATTTTTTAATAGGTGCTTCCATTGCCCCTTTTGAGACCGAAGGGCCGGTGGCAGACCTGATTCTCCATGAATTTAATACCATCACCGCTGAAAATGCCATGAAATTTGGTCCCATTCATCCCGAAGAAAACCGTTTTAAGTGGCAGGGAGCAGACAGGATCGCCGCATTTGCCCGGCTCAATAATCTGAAATTACGGGGCCATACCTTATGCTGGCATAATCAAACCCCTTCCTGGTTATTTATTAATGACGAGGGCCGTTCGGTAAACAAAGAGGTCCTGCTATCCAGGCTTAAGCATCACATCACCGAAGTAGTGCACCGTTACCAGAACGAAGTCTACGCCTGGGATGTAGTCAATGAAGCCATCTCCGATAATCCGGATGAATACTTACGCATCACGCCCTGGCTTACCGTTTGCGGGGAGGAATACCTAGCCAAAGCATTCCAGTATGCTCATGAAGCAGATCCAGAAGCATTGTTGTTTTACAACGATTACAATACCTGGCATCCGGAAAAAAGAGTAAAAATCATCCGGATGATCCGGTCCCTTCAAGCACAAGGAATACCCATTGATGGGATCGGCATTCAGGGTCATTGGTCCATTTATGGTCCGGATGAAGCACAGCTGGAAACTGCCATCTCGGAATACGAAGCTTTAGGACTACTGATCCACATTACGGAGCTCGATGTCTCTGTTTATCCCCCGGAATCCAAACGAAGGGATAAACTGCCGGATGAACCGGATGCTTTCACCGCTCAAAAGCAGAAAATGCAGCAGGAGCAATATGACCGGATTTTCCGCGTGTTAGCCCGGCATCGTAACAGCATTCAATCGGTAACCTTCTGGAATGTCTCGGATCAACGCACCTGGCTGGATCACTTCCCGGTCCGGGGACGAAAAAATTATCCCCTTTTATTTGACACCAGCCTGCGAAGGAAGCCTGTCTATACGAAGATTATCGCCGGGTTAATCCAGGAAAACTGAGGAAAGCCCGGGCTCGGACTGGAATTGTTGTTCAAAATGGCCTATCTTATTCTTTTCAGTTATAACATCTTGTAATCAATCGATAATGAAAACCAGTTTTGAAGTAAACGGGGAAATGGTGCAGGTTGATGTTGACCCCGATGCCTTATTGCTCTGGGTGCTGCGGGAAGACCTGAAGCTGACCGGAACCAAATTTGGCTGCGGGATTGCTGCCTGTGGCGCTTGTACCGTGCATGTGGATGGTGAACCAACGCGTGCCTGCATGACCACCATCCGGATGGTTGCCGGCAAAAAAGTCACAACGATCGAGGGATTAGGTAAGACCGAACCCCATCCGCTCCAACAAGCCTGGATCGCCGAACAGGTACCCCAGTGCGGTTATTGTCAATCCGGACAGATTATGCAGGCGGCAGCCTTGTTGGAAAAAAACAGCAATCCGTCTAGGGAAGCTATTGTCGAACACATGAACGGAATCCTCTGCCGCTGCGGAACCTATCACCGCATTCAAAAAGCCATTGTCCGGGCATCAAAAGAAATGGGATCATGAAACAATCCATACCATCCAGTCCTGAAGTGCTAAGCCGCCGTTCCTTTTTACAAACGGCAGGAGGAGTGACTTTTGCCATTGCGTTGTCTCCAACCATGGCCTTCGCAGGAAAATCAACAGAGGAAGCTGCTGCCAATGGCCAGGTCACGGTCTGGGTCCGGCTAGAGCCCTCCGGCAAGATTACCTTGCTTAATCCAGCTGCTGAAATGGGCCAGGGGTCCATGACCGCTTTGGCAGTTATCCTTGCCGAAGAAATGGACGCCAACTGGGATGACGTTCACATTGAACCGTCTCCCATCGAACCCGATACCTATGGATTGCAATGGGGAGGAAAATTGGGTGGCCCGATGATCACCGTTGGTTCCAGGACGGTA
>JAGQXC010000081.1 GCA_020436785.1 Saprospiraceae bacterium
AAGCCCAAGCCTTTTGATTTGTCCATCAATTCCATCCGCTGCAAAGAATGCCTGGTCATCCTGCAGAACAAGTACAACTTCAGTGAACAGGCCTTTCATTTTCCGGGCCTGACGCTCCAGGCAAAGTCGGTGGATATAGCGGAAAACCGGTTTCATTTCAGTTCCATCCGGGCTGATGAACCCTTTATCCGGATACGGAAATTTGGCACCGGTCCCGACGTCGTGGAAACGGAGACCAGCGTCACCGGTATGCCTGATTCCCTCCCTCCGGCTCCCTTATTTATATTTGATCACGTCCTGTTAAATGGTGGTCATTTTAAAATGGATGACGAGCGGCGTGCCTCTCAATATGGACCAGGCATGGATTACCGCCACATCGATGTGACTGACATAGACATTGATGCCAACGATCTCCACATTCAGGATTTGAACTTCAGTGGCCGGCTCAACCAATTAGCAGGTCAGAGTGATGATTTTGTTATCCAAAAACTGTCGTGTCCAGAGGTTCGGGTTACTTCCACGGAAACCGAATTGCTGGGCTTTAAACTCCAGACATCAAGAAGTTCCATCCAGGATACATTGCGGTTACATTACCAGGAATATCCGGATTGGCAGAATTTTGTCGATCGCATCCGGATTGATTTTCAGTTGAACCAGTCTTCGCTGGGATTGCAGGATCTGGTCTATTTTGCTCCTCCGCTTTCCGATGTATCCTTTTTTAAAGACAATATTGAAGAAAAAGTACAGCTTTCGGGGTGGTTTGAGGGCCCGGTTTCCCGCATCAATGCGACGAATCTTGATATTCAAATCCCCGGTTTGTTTGCATTGAATGGTGATGTTAGCACCCGGAACATCCAGGATAAAGAACGTACGCTGCTCAACGTGAAATTGAATCAATTGCTCACCCGGATGGCAACGATTCGAAAATTATTTCCCGGAATGCAGTTACCCCCGGATTTCGATAAACTGGCCAACCTTGAATTCACCGGACGCTTTGATGGCTATTATCAGGATTTTGTTGCTTATGGTGCGTTAAGCACCGCCCTGGGCCGGGCAGAAATGGACATGCGTCTTAACGCAACGAAAGGGCGCGACGCCGCGGAATATTCGGGACAATTGGAATTGTTAGCCTTTGACCTGGGCAAATGGGTTGGAACGTCCGACCTGGGAAAAGTGAGTTTGTCGGCGGAAGTAAAAAATGGCCATGGTTTGCGAAAGGAAAATCTTGATGCCCTGATCGATGCCAATGTTTCCAGTCTGGAATACCGCAATTATCAATACCGCAATGCCATCATGAAAGGTCGATTGCAACGGAACCGCTTTGATGGAGATTTTTCCATTGCGGATGCCAACATCGATCTTTCCTTTAACGGCCTGATTGATTTTAGCGATTCCATTCCTGACCTCGCGTTCAATGCCCGGGTTGAGCGATTGGCGACCAAGCCATTGAATCTCACCCAAAAAGACCTGGACATTTCGGGAAATATCCATTTTAATGTTCGTGGCATCGACCCAAATCGCTTCATCGGTGAAATTGTCGCCGAGAATTTACTCATCGAGAAGGGGCTTGAAGAAAATTACGCACTCAAACAGCTCAAAATTCAGGCACGCAATCAGGATCAACTTCGTTTTCTGACGGTGGATTCGGATTTGGGCAGCGGCTCCATGCAAGGCGACTTTTTATTGACCAAAACCATTCCTTTCCTTAAGAAATCATTCAATGATTACTATCCGGATTATGGCGCCAAATTTGGTTGGGACAGCGTTCAGGTAACAGAAATTCCCACTTACTTTACGCTGGACTTTCAATTAAATGATCCAAAAAGCTGGTTCAACCTGATCAATCTTCCTATTCATCAGATGCATAATGCCAGCCTGACGGCACATTTTGATAACCGCAGTGGTACCTTCGCATCCAAAGTGCAAATTCCGGAGTTATCCTGGGCCGACGCCCATTTTCAAAATGTAGCTTTTGCCTGGGATGGGGGACCGGACTCAACCGATTTCAAATTGCAACTGGATAGTAGCCACCTGGCGCCCACCATTCCCCTGGATTACCTGCATGTCGATGGGCACATCCGCAACAATCAGACCCATTTCCAAATCCAGACCGCCGATCTGGTCCGTTTCCTTGATGGCATCAATATCGAAGGTGATTTTGAACCTTCTCCGGAAGGATATAATATTTGGTTGGACCCTCAGGATTTGATGTTGTTCGGTACGCCGTGGCAATTGGATGCCGGTAATCATATTTTCCTGGGAAATCGCCGGATCAATCTGGAAAATTTTGTCCTGCAGTCTGGTGAGCAATCGATCGAGTTACGCAGTGAAGGGTCCCAGGGACTGGTCGTTGATGTCCAGCAATTTCCGGTAGGATGGATCGATAGCGTCTGGGTTTACGATAAACTTAATTTTGCCGGAAATGCGAATTTATACTTCTCCCTGAAAAATGTTTTTGACTGGAAGGACCTGAACATCAAAGGAGAGATGGATCAGCTGAAGATCAATGGTGATCCGTATGGTCAGGTATTTTTGTCTGTTTCACGAGCCAATACCGAAGATGCCTATGCGGCTTTTCTAAAAATTGAAGACGTCGATAAACGGTTTTCAATCAGTGGATTCCTGCATCCAAAGTCGGAAGACAATCCGGAGATGACCGTGGATCTTAAAGGGGCTATGACCAAATATCCGCTAAAGATTGGGGAATATTTTCTTGCCGGAAGCATTTCCGAGACGACGGGCACCCTGGATGGGGACATAACCCTGACTGGTCCGTTGAGTAAAATGGTCATGTTGGGCTCGGCCAAAATACGCCAGGGTGAAACCAAGATCGACTATTTGGGTACGAAGTATTACATGTATGATCAAACCGTCAATATCCGTGAAAACCTCTTTGACTTCACGGGCATGCAACTGAGTGACGCGCTGGGGAACCGCGCAACGGCAACCGGCGGAATCGAACACGATCACCTCCATAATTTCCGCTTAAATGCGCGCATTATATCGCCTAAAATCATGGCGTTGAATACCACTAAAAAAGACAATTCAGCCTATTATGGCAAGGCCATCGGTCGTCTGGACTGCACGTTCAGAGGCCCCTTCAATGCGGTTGATATCTACGTGAATGCAACCACCAGCGCTGGCACCACCTTGTCGATCCCGATCAGCTATGCCACGACGACGTCTACCGATGATTTTATCACTTTTGTGTCTTTCGACTCAACCAAAAATACACCGCCCTCCCGGGTAGTTACCAATGAAGGCCTGGATTTCCGGATGGACCTGGCGGTTACTGAAGAGGCAGAAATCAACATTATTTTTGATGAAGCCAAAGGCGACGTCATCCGTGGGAAGGGAACAGCCAATTTACAGATAGAGATGTCGAGAACAGGCCAGTTTGAAATGAGAGGCCTTTATGAGATCTCCGAAGGAAATTATCTGTTCACCTTTGGCGTGATTAACAAACCATTCATCGTCTACCGGGGCGGCACCATTCGATGGTCCGGAGATCCTTATGCTGCCGAAATCAATCTGGATGCCGAATACCGTGGATTGCAAGCCAATATGGCTAATTTTCTGGCGGAATATGCCAATCAGATTTCCTCCAATGCTTCGTACAACATAAATACCCCCGTTCAGCTTATCCTTCATTTAACCGGTGACTTGTTGCAACCCAATATCTCCTTCGACCTGGCTTTTCCTGAATTGACCGGAGAATTGAAATCCTACGCGGATGCAAAACTTAATATCCTAAAATCGGATCCCAATGCGCTCAACAACCAGGTTTTAAGCTTGTTCCTGTTTGGTAACTTCATCCCCAGTAATAACATTACGCTGAGCAACCAGTTCTTTTCCAATTCCGGAGCCAATACCCTCAGTCAGTGGGTTTCCAACCAACTTTCCATCTTTCTCACCGACCTGATCTCGGAAGCTGTTTCCGAATATGGTTTCATTTCCGGGGTGGATTTTGACATCAACTGGAATCTGTATTCCCAATTGAACACCTCCGCTGAACGGGCCATTACGCAGGGAGGATCCGAAGTGCAATTGCATTTCCGGAACCGGCTGTTTAATGATCGTCTGGCGCTGAATTTCGGTGCGAATTTCGTCAATGATTCTCCGATCAACGGAACGTACATTGCCGGGGACTTTTCGCTGGAATATTACATCACGCAGGATCGCCGACTTGCATTGAGGTTGTACCAGCGTCCGGAAGAAACGATCGAAGGTCGCCGCAACAAATTTGGCATGGGACTGACCTATCGCAAGGAATTTGACAATCTTTTTGATTTCAGGAAACATCTGAGTGAAGACATCGGCAAGGCGGTCGGCGGAGAAAAATCCGACTTCTAACCCATCGTGGCCATGATCATCTGCTGGCGCAGCAAATGGTCCAGAATAACCAGCGCTGCCATCGCTTCCACAATCGGTACTGCCCGGGGCACCACACAGGGATCATGTCGTCCTTTCCCACTTACCGTAACGGGTTGGCCGGATTTATCGATGGAGGCCTGGTCCTGCATGATGGTAGCAACGGGCTTGAAGGCGCAACGAAAATAGATATCCATCCCGTTACTGATACCTCCCTGGATGCCGCCAGAACGGTTCGTGGTTGTGATGACCTTACCATCAAGTTGTTCGAACAGATCATTGTGTTCAGACCCCTTCAGCGCGATGCCGGCAAATCCCGATCCGTACTCGAATCCTTTGCAGGCATTGATGCTTAGCATGGCTTTACCGAGATCGGCATGCAGTTTATCAAAAACAGGTTCACCCAATCCGGCCGGACATCCCAGGATCACACCGGTCACCACACCACCGATCGTATCACCTTGTTTGCGGATATCGCGGATGAGCGACTCCATGGCTAAGGCGGTGGTTGCATCGGCACACCGAACCGGATTTCGTTCGATCACATCCCGGTCAATCGGTGTATTGGGCGGGATCTCAACAGTACCTACCTGACTGGTGTAGGCATACGTTTCGATTCCGGACCGTGCTAAGATCTGTTTGGCGATGGCTCCGGCGGCCACCCGGGCGGCCGTTTCCCGGGCGGAACTACGCCCGCCACCACGGTAATCCCGGATGCCATATTTTGCCTGATAAGTGAAATCGGCATGGGATGGCCGGAACTGATCTTTGATGTGGCTGTAATCTTTTGATTTTTGATCTGCGTTGTGGATCACCATGGCAATGGGCGTACCGGTGGTTCTTCCTTCAAAAATCCCGGATAATATTTCTACCTGGTCTGGTTCTTTCCGCTGGGTGACAATAGCGGATTGGCCTGGACGCCGGCGGTCCAAATCTTTTTGGATCAAATCAGGATCGATGGAATATCCGGGAGGACAGCCATCGATGATAACCCCGATGGCGGGGCCATGCGATTCTCCGAAGGTTGAAATACGGAAGATCTGCCCAAAAATATTTCCACCCATTACTTTGATTTCGATGTGGAGACAAAGGTAATACAATACTGGTGGTTAATGATAGAATGCAGTTCCGAGATCTTCAATGGCTCGCGGTCGCATGGTGTGCATAATGGGCGGCACATTCATGTTCCCTTCCTCGCACGACCCGGTGTCCGGACAAATTGCCCCTGGTCTCAGTAACTACGGTTGCTTGCCCATGAACATCCGCCTTTTCATAATAGATCACCACCCAATCCCTGGTCTTTTCAAGCTGATGAGCACGGGCTGAATTGGAATAGAGTACCGTGTACGACCAATCATTAAAATCAGTGTGCATAATGGGAAGCCAGGCATCTCCAGCTGGATTAAAGCGTTTTGGAGCTATTTTCCGCAATTTACCTTCAGACGATTTGTGACGATAAACGAAGTCAACTTGTAACAAATCCTGGACGTCAGGACTTCTGTGATTCTTGATTTGGTTAATTGGAGATCCAGTCCCTCCATAACGCGACAACCTACCGGCGAGACTCCATCTTAATCCTTCAATCCTCCGTTTACCCATACCTTGAACTTTGGTTAATCGCCCATCGTGAGCCGCTGCTTCCAATTCTTCCAACGTATCGATGTCCAGGTCGTGAACGATCCGCGATGCCAATGTAGGTCCGACTCCCGGCAGTTTTTCGAAGATTTCTTCAGGATTTACCGAACCTTTCAGCCGTTCGAGTAAAGAGGACTTGCCCAGCTGAACCACTTCTTCAATCAGTTTGGCCAGCCTTTCTCCGATAAATGGCAAAGCTTGCAAAGCATGAGGGTCGTCCGGAGAAATCAATTCTGCGATTGGTTTTGACAATTTGCGGACGTACTGAGCTGCATTCCGATAGGCCCGCACCCGATGTACATTGGCATGCTGGACTTCCAGTAAGTCGGCGATTTCATCAAGGATATTTGCAATTTTATGATTGGTGGGGATGCTCATGTTCAGATTTATCGGAAGTGGTCACTTTATTTGGTGAGAGATAATAATCTTCACAC
>JAGQXC010000550.1 GCA_020436785.1 Saprospiraceae bacterium
AACGCAAAGGTGAGTTTTGCGGATTGCGAGGTTTTTGGTTCCTTTTTGCCGATACAAAAAGGAACGCGAAACTTTATAGTTTAAAGCAAGAATCGTGCATTAATAACTTTTCAAACCGAAACACCAACATTACTTCGACCCTCAAAGTCCCGTATTGTCAGTTTCAGTTCTAACTTCTATTCAAAAAGGTAATAGAGACGTTAAAAGGCTATAATTTAAACTTTGGTACCTTGTCAATTAAGTATTTATCACGTAAGGTGCAGCCATTAATCCTCCACATTCCCCATGCCTCCACCACGATTCCAATCCGGGATGGTTACCTTGTTGGTGAGGAAATACTCCAGCAAGAAATCAACAAGCTCACCGACTGGTATACCGATGATTTATTTGAGAGTTCAGAAGACATCACCGTTAAAGTAGACTTCAGCCGGATCTTTTGTGATGTCGAGCGGTTTGTGGATGATGAGCAGGAGGTCATGGCACAATATGGTATGGGCATGCTGTACACGCATACCGATGCCGGACAGCTAATGCGGAAAGTGACGCCAAATTTACGAAGGAAGATCCTGGAGGGATACTATTTGCCGCATCACCAAAGACTTGAATCAGCCGTACAAAGTCAACTGGATCAATTCGGTCATGCCCTGATTGTAGACTGCCATTCCTTCTCAGAAATTCCTTTCGAACGGGATCTGAACAAAAAAACACCCCGGCCGGATATTAATATCGGTACCGATGCATTTCATACGTCCCAAGCACTCCGGGATTTGACTCACCAATTCTTTATATCACAAGGTCTTTCTGTTGGTTTGGACTGGCCTTACTCCGGAACCATCGTGCCAATGGCCTATTACCGGCAAAACAAACGGGTCCAGTCCATCCTCATCGAAGTCAACCGGAAGTTGTATCTGGATGCGGGGACCTGCACAAGAATTCTTCATTTTAATGAAATCAAAGGGACACTGAACCAATATCTGCATTTAATCCGTTCCAATGTCAATGACATCTTTTATCCAATAAACAATGAATCATGAAACCCGATCCCTACACCAAAGTCATCCTGACCGTTATCGCCGCCTGCCTGCTCATCCTGGTAGTTAAGCAGCTTAATCTGATTCCCAGGGCTTATGCCAATATTCCATCATCCGGTTATGTCATGGTTCCACTGAATGAGGACGGCTCCATCAATGTGCGGATCCAGCCAGGCAGTGCGAACATTGATGTGAATATTAAAGAGATTGATACCAACGACAGATTGGATGTCAACCTGGAAGAAGTAGGAGGGTATCATGTGTACCGGGCGGTGCCGGTGGAAGTGAAATAGGGCATATTAATAATACCATTTATTAAGATGGCAGGTAAATACCAACGGAAAAGAATTAAGACGTTCATGGGTTTTGTCCATTTGGGCTTGGAGAATGGCTATACGGAAAAGCCCATTCCAATCTCTGAATACATTCATGCCATCCAAAGTTACCAGCGGGGCCTGATCCTCCAAAAAAAGATATACCTTTCAGTAAGTACCAGTGAATCCCACATTGTACTCGATGGACAAAACGAGCCGCATATCCGTCTTGAATTTCTGAATTATCCACGGTTTCCTCTGGAACAGGATGTTTTCAAATCCGAGGTCATTGCCATGGTAGAACACTTGATGGAAGTCTTTCGGCAAAATCGTACCGTCGTAGTATTTACGGATGAGACCATTATGCTGCAAAATAATACGGAAATAGATCCCCGGATTACCCATGATATTTCATAAAGAACCCGGCTGTCTATTCCAACCGGACACTGGTAGTTAATCATGATTAATCTATGATCAATCACTGACTGATGCGACCGATGATTCAACAGTGAATGATGTTATTTAGAATAATTAATCAGGTGACTAAGGAATGTATAAAGTGGTTGGTAAAGTCATTGTTTTCATCTTGTGGTTGGTGGCAGGTATTTTAGCCCTTTTCTTTTTAATAATGTTCTGGACTACCCGTGGAAATTCAGATCGGTAGTTCGCATTAATGCTTGAATTATATGGAATTTCCCGATTTATTTTTCTTTTCAATCCGGTACGCATAAATCCTTCTATCCAGCGGATTTCGAACCCGTTCAATCGACAATGGAAATTGCTTGTTCTGATTAAGCTCCTTAATGATCTGCGACCGCTTGTTTCTCCGCGAATTCATGGAAATGGAATCATCCAGATGGAGGCACCTATCCAGGGTCTCCAGGTCGATGGTCTGATTGATGTGGTCAAAAA
>JAGQXC010000082.1 GCA_020436785.1 Saprospiraceae bacterium
CAGGGTATTGGTTATCAGATCCACATCACCCTGAATACGTATGGTCAGATCAAGGACCTTGCAGAGGGCCTATTGTACACGCATTTGGTCATCAAAGAAGATGCGCACACGTTATTTGGCTTTGCCGACCGGATGGAGAAACAAATGTTCCAACACCTGATATCCGTATCCGGCGTCGGTCCCTCGACCGCACAGGTGGTGCTTAGTTCACTGACCTCTGACCAAGTCAGCATGGCCATTCTTTCGGAAGATGAGCGCACCTTTGGACGCGTCAAGGGCATTGGACCTAAGACGGCAAAACGGATCATTATTGACCTGAAAGACAAAATCGGAAAGGTCGAAGCCGGGCGCGTGTTAACGTATGCAAGCCAGAACAATACAAATGTGGAAGAAGCGTTATCTGCATTAGTGGCGCTTGGATTCAACCGAAGTCAGGTGCAAAAGGCATTAAACGAATTATTAACAAAAGAACAGAAGGACTGGTCTGTCGAAGACTTGGTAAAGGAAGGACTACGAAAACTAGCCCAGTAGTATTATTTTTTTAAATAATATGTTATTCCGTTCTATTCATATATTTGCGTTCGATTAGTAATAATCCCCGGTCGGTATGAAGCATTTCTGTACGGCGTTTTTGTGTGTGATGGGGCTTCTCTTGAGTTCTGATTTAGTGTTTGGTGAGCATTCCCATCAGCTGTTGGCCGATCCGTACGCTCCGGAATGGACCGTCACTCCCACCGATACGGTACCTGCCATCAAAGACCGCAAGGAAAATTTTGTTACCGGCGAAAACGAAAACCCCTTTGACCTCAAGGATCCTGAAACCATCCAGCGCGAGATCACGTTCGATCCAGTGACCGGGCAGTACATCGTGCGCGAAAAAGTAGGAGATTTTGACTACCGGCCACCCATGTACATGTCCCTGGGTGAATACCTGGATTACCAGAAGAAAAAGGACGACCAGGCTTATTTCCGCAAACTGGCGGGTTTATCCGGAGGGGTGCGAGGCAGTTCCGGCAAGCCCGATCCCGTTTCCAAAATTGACCTGAAACAATCCCTCATTGACCGGTTATTCGGGGGTTCTGAAGTGGTCATCAAACCGCAGGGGTACATTGATCTCGAGCTCGCGCCCACCTTCCAGGTAGTGCAAAATCCCATTTTACCCGTCCGGCAACAGCGTACCTGGACACCCGGTTTTGATATGAATCCCAACATTTCCGCATCCGGTAAGATCGGAGAGAAATTGAATTTGAATTTCAATTACAACAATAATGCCTCCTTTGACTTTGATCAGCAATTGAAGTTGTCCTTTGACAGCGATAAATTCAGTGAAGACGACATCATTAAAAAAATTGAGGCCGGAAACGTCAGCTTACCACTGCGCAGCAGCCTGATCCAGGGTTCACAAAATATGTTTGGTCTCCTCACCGAATTGCAGTTTGGCCGGCTCCGGCTCATCGGTGTGGCTTCCCAGCAGCGTTCCCAGGCCCAGAATTTACAGGTCCAGGGAGGGTCCCGATTATCGGAGTTTGAGGTATTTGCCGACAATTACGACGAGAACCGGCACTTTTTTCTCTCCCACTTCAACCGCGAACAATTCGAACCCGCCCTGCAAAATTTACCCCAGATCAACACCTTATTTACCATCACCCGGATTGAAGTATGGGTGACCAATGATCGCTATGAGACACAAAATGTGCGGGACATCGTCGCGATCGCCGACCTGGGTGAATACGACCGGATGACCAATTCCGAACCCGACCGCTGGCGGATGGGTGTCACCCCGCCATTAGACATTTTTGGCCGTAAAAAGATTCCGGACAATGGTTCCAACAACATTTATCAGACGCTGATCACCACACCCGGGGTACGTACGCTGGACCGGGCGGTTTCCGAACTGGAGTCGTCCACCTTCGGCTTCAAGCAGGTTCGTGATTTTGAGAAAGTGCGAGCCCGTTTGCTCAGTGGTTCGGAATATACGTACAATCCCCAGTTGGGTTACATTTCCCTGAATGTCAACCTCCGCCAGGATCAGGTCATAGGCGTGGCCTACGAGTACACCTACAAAGGAAAGACCTACCAGGTAGGAGAGCTTTCCAACGACAGTCCCAACGATCCCGACACCCTGGGGGTACTGTTCGTCAAGCTTCTCAAGGGTACCGGACCACGGGTAGATCTGCCGACCTGGGATCTGATGATGAAAAACTTCTATTCCATCGGGGCCTATCAGATTGACCAGGAAGATTTTCAGCTCGATGTCTATTACGACGACCCCGGAGAAGGACAGAAGCGTTTTCTGCCTGCCGCGGACACCAAAAATAAACCGCTGATCACCCTTTTCAATCTGGATAATCTGAACACCTTCGGAGATCCGCAACCCGATGGGGTATTTGACTTCGTACCCGGGTTGACCATCTATCCTCAGAATGGCCGCATCATGTTTCCCGTCCTGGAACCATTCGGGTCCTCATTGGCCAAAGAGCTTAATGCACAGGACTCAGCGAAGTACACGTACCAGCAACTGTATGACAGTACGATTACCATTGCGAGGGAATTTCCCCAGCTCAACCGGTTTGTGATCCGGGGTAAATACAAATCAGCCGGCGGAGGTTCCAACGTATCGCTGGGAGGCTTTAACATTCCCCAGGGATCGGTACGCGTTACCGCCAATGGCCAATTGCTTCAGGAAGGCGTGCATTACCGGGTGGACTACACCACCGGTCAGGTGACCATCATCGATGAGTCGCTGAAAGAAAGTGCAGTGCCCATCAATATTTCCTACGAAGACAACAGCCTCTTTGGTCTGCAAAACCGGACCATGATGGGCTTGCGTGCGGAGTATGAATTCCGCAATAAACTGATCCTGGGCGCGACTACCATGAAATTGTATGAGCGTCCTTTTACCCAGAAAGTGAATGTGGGTGAAGATCCCATCAACAACTCCATCTACGGGTTGGATGTTGCCTACAGCAACGATGCACCCTGGCTGACCAAAGTCGTTGATGCCTTGCCGGGTATCTCCACCAAGGCCAAATCCCGGTTTGCCCTGCAAGCCGAGGTAGCCGCATTACGGCCGGGCCATTCCCGGGCCATTAACCTGGGAAATGACAAGGGAGGGGTGACCTATGTTGATGATTTTGAAGGCAGTACATCCAGCATCCAGCTGGGTCAACCGGCCAATCAGTGGTTCCTGGCCAGCGTACCCCAAGGCGATGACATCCGGTGGCCCGAAGCCGATTCAACAAACACCTTGGAAACGGGTGTCAACCGTGCCCGCCTGTCCTGGTACCGCATCGACCGCAGTTCAGGCGGTGGTGACTGCGATGGAGATAACGACTATGTAAAGATCATCGACCGCAATGAGATCTTTCCTGAATTCCGGAACAACATCCCCGGATTCAATCAATTTTTCTCCACCTTCGACCTGACCTACTGGCCCGATGAGCGGGGACCCTATAATTTTGATCTGCCCCAGGGATCCCAATATTCACAAGGGCTGGATCGAAATGGAAAGCTCCGCGCACCGGAGACCCGGTGGGCGGGTATTCAACGGAGTTTGTTGCAAACCGATTTTGAAGAATCCAACATCGAGTACATCGACATCTGGCTACTCAATCCGTTTATGGACAAATGCGATGATCCCGAAGGGGTATCCTCCGGGGGTAAATTGATCATCGACCTGGGCAACGTATCCGAAGATATTCTGCGCGACTCCCGCCGGTTTTTTGAAAATGGATTACCCCGCCCGGGCAGCCAGGCCAAGACCGATGAAACCGTATGGGGACGCATACCCCGGGTGCAAGCCATCAATAATGCCTTTGACAACGATCCCGCCGTCCGGGAAACCCAGGATGTGGGCCTGGACGGTTTGGACAACAGCGGGGAAAGTGAGAAATTCAATTCGTATCTGTCCTCGCTCAATAACGGAGCAATCGACCCGGTGCCTCTGGGCATCATCCGGAACGACCCGGCAGGCGATGACTTTGTTTATTTCGACGACTATCCCCAGGGTACCAACCTCCTGGAACGCTACAAGGCCTGGAACAATCCTCAGGGCAATTCCAAAGCATCCGACCCGGGTTCCACCCGCGTGCGTTCGTACACCAATTACCCCGATGCGGAGGACATGAATCGCGACAATACCCTCAACGAATCCGAAGCCTATTACCGCTATGAGATCCCGATTGATCCCGACGGTCTCGGGGGTATGGCACTTAACGAATACGTCACCGATCGCATCACCTCAGGCGATGGACGACGCACCTGGTACCGGCTAAAGATCCCGGTCGACCAGTTCAGTGAAAACATTGGCGGCATCCAGGGATTTCGTTCGATCCGGTTCGCACGGATGATTCTGCGCGGTTTTGACAAACGGATCACTTTCCGTTTTGGTCTTTTTGACCTGGTACGTAACCAATGGCGCCGATACCGGCAAAGCCTCTGTGGCGGAGATTTGGGAACCGGCATGTCCGACTTTGACCTGAATGATGTGAACATCGAAGAACATTCCCAACGGAAACCATTTCCTTACATCATTCCGCCGGGCATCACCCGTGAAAACACCATCGGACCCATTGCCGGTCTGCAACAAAATGAGCAATCCTTATCCCTGGACATTTGCAACCTGGAGGAAGACTGCGGACGGGCAATCTATAAAAATGTTTACCGGGATCTGCGCAATTACGAACGCCTTAAAATGTTCGTTCACGCGGAAAAGAAAGCGCCGGCCATCAATGGAGAGATGAAATTATTCATCCGGCTGGGGAGTGATTTTATTGACAATTACTACGAGTACGAAATACCCCTCACCTGGTCCGATTCCAACAAACTGGCCTCCAACATCACCAATGATGCCCTGGTCGTCTGGCGACCCCAGAACAACATCGACATCGAACTGGCCAAATTGGTGGAACTGAAACGCGACCGCAACCGGGCAGGATTTCCGATCAACGACATCTACGCGCCTGCCGAATACAGCCGGAATGACACCACCCTTGGATCTTATCAAATTAAGGTCAAAGGGAATCCAAACCTGGGCCTGGTCAAAACCATCATGATCGGTCTGCGAAATCCTCCGGTGACCGAGGATGAAATACCTCCCCGCACGCTATGTGCCGAAGTATGGGTTAATGAGTTGCGGGTGACCGGATTGAACGAGCAAGGCGGTGTGGCCGGACTGGCACGAATGGACTTCCAGTTGGCCGACGTGGGGAATGTCACACTGGCAGGGAATTTCAATACCATTGGGTGGGGAAGCATGGATCAGCGCGTGGACCAGCGCGCTCAGGAGACCCATGTGGAATACAACGTCAGTGCCAACATCCAGCTGGATAAATTCCTGAAAGAAAACACCACCCTGCGCATACCCTTATTTGCCCAATACGGCAATTCCGTCTCTACACCCAAATACGATCCGTACGATCTGGATGTCCGTTTAAAAGATAAAATATCGGACGCCGACGATGCGGCTGCCCGGGACTCGATCCGTAATCAAGCCATCGACAAATCTACCATCACCAGCGTCAATCTGACCAATGTGCGTAAGGTGCGTAAAAATGCCCAGGATAAACCGCATCCCTGGGACATCGAGAACCTTAGTGCCACGTATGCCTACTCAGAACAGAACAACCAGAATCCGATCATCGCCCAGGACAATGTGGTCAATCACCGGGCCGAACTCGAATACAACTACAGCCGGAGAACCAATTACATTGAACCCTTCAAGAACATCGGGGACTCCAAACTGCTCAAGCCACTTAAGGATTTCAACTTTAACCCGATACCGAATACTTTTGGCGCCAACATCACCCTCAACCGGGTATTTGGTGAAAAAGATTACCGTTTCTCGGATCCGGCCTTCCGGACCTGGTTCAATAAAAGGTTCTTTCTCGACCGCTCCTTTGCCCTGCAATGGGACCTGGCCAAATCGCTTAAGCTGAATTTTAATGCCGAGAACAATTCGGTGGTTGATGAACCGGATGAATACATCGATCGTTTTGCGGGCACGCGCATCAGCAACCAGTACCGCCGTGATTCCATCTGGGACAACCTGAAGCACTTTGGCCGGACCAAGAATTATATGCACAATGTGAATCTCAGTTACACCGCTCCGACCAAAAGCATTCCGATCATCGACTGGATCAACCTGCGGGGAACGCTGGGAGCTCAGTATTCGTGGAGTGCCCGCGCGCTGAATGTGGATTCCCTGGGTAATGTTCTGCAAAATAGTCAGACCCG
>JAGQXC010000551.1 GCA_020436785.1 Saprospiraceae bacterium
AGGATGGATTAACACCACGGGATGTAGTTTCCGGGTCCTTTGAAGAAGCAAAACCGGGTTATGATAAGTTCCGGGAGTCGCTTGGACCATTGGGCCTGAAGCTGGATGACGATTACCTGGAGCGGACGCGGCCGGTTATTGCCCGGATGTTGGAACAATAAATTGGCGGGGCCTTGTTCAAGCAGGGAACGATAACAATAAACGTTCCATCAACCAATTCATTCAATGTTGCAGGTTCAGGATTAGAGGATCTTAGTGCACACAGGAAAAATCAGAAAGGTATCCAACAACAAATCGTTAACTGTACCCAGGTATAGAATTGCTTCTCGGGCAATTAGCTATCTTTTGATTTGCCTAAGCATAAATGTCAGATCATGTCAAACCGTTTTTCCGGACTTTTATTCGTGTTGTGCCTGACCGCATGCCAGGAAACAGCACGTTATACCACCGCCCCGTTTGATTCCAGACTGGAAAAAGAGGGAACCATGCACGGTTATGCCCAATATGAATGGGAGCTGACCCATGACCCGGCCACCGGGGATATACCCGTTCAACGATTGGCAAAAGCCCAGAAAATCCTTTTACAGCGGACATCCGGATTATCGACCCGTTCTGCTTTCTGGAAGCCTTTAGGCCCGGCGGACATTGGGGGGAGAACCCGGGCTCTGCTGATCGATGCCAATGATCCCACCGGCAATACCGTTTATGCAGGCAGCACTTCCGGAGGACTATTCAGAAGCCGTGCCTTTAAGTCTCCTTCCAATGCCTGGGAAAAAGTCTCTGGCATTGATGAAAATCTTTCCATTTCTGCAATTGTTCAGGACCCCAATAACCCGGATTTGATCTATGTTGGTTCGGGTGAAGGTTGGGGAAGCGCCAATGACGTTCGTGGTGCCGGGGTCTGGCGTTCCACAGATGGAGGCAAAAACTGGCTGCAACTGGATAAAAACTTCGATCCTGCATTTTGGCATGTTTTGGATATTGACGTTGACCTAAATGGCAATCTGTACGTTTCCACACGCTATAGTGGAATTCAAAGGAGCACCGGTCGCGGGGATCATTGGACTCCAATACTGGGTGATTTTATGGGAAATGGCAATACCAATGCCGGCGGTGATCTGGAGATCGGTCCCGATGGTAGTATTTATGCCACCCTCAATCTTTATGGGCCCGGTAAAATCTTCAAATCCGATTATACCATTAACAAACAAAACACCGGGGATCCAAATACCTGGGTAGAAATAACTCCCCCTGGTAATTATTGGCGTATTGAGTTGGCTGTGGCGCCTTCCGATCCGCAACGTATTTATGCGCTATGTGCAAGTTCCGATTTGCAGGTAAATGATATGTGGCGTAGCGAAAGCGGGGGTCAAAACTGGACCAAAATGACCATTCCTTCGCTGACTGCCTTAGTCACCATGCCATTTACGGCATCGGCGGCCTGGTTTGCTTTGATCGCCCGGGTGGACCCCAACGATGCCAATACGCTTTACATCGGTGGGATCGATTTGGTGCGTACCGACGACGGAGGAAATACCTGGACGCATTTGTCCAGTGAATATCCCTTTCCTCCGGAATAC
>JAGQXC010000552.1 GCA_020436785.1 Saprospiraceae bacterium
TCTGCATCAGGCGAATGCCTGGACAATTGACTCGTTATTTGCAGGTGAAATTCTACATTTGTAACCATCAATTAGTCTTATGAAAATAATTTGTGTCGGACGCAACTACGTGGATCATGCCAAAGAATTGAACAATCCTGTTCCAACCGAGCCACTTTTGTTTATGAAGCCCTCCACTGCGTTGTTAAACAACAATAAACCGTTTTATCATCCCGAATGGAGTGAAAACATTCATTATGAAGCTGAGGTGGTCCTGCGGATTTGTAAAAACGGGAAATACATTCAGCCGGAATTTGCGGATACCTATTTCGATCAGGTTTCTCTGGGTATTGATTTCACTGCCCGAGACATCCAGGACCGGTGCAAAGCGAAGGGACATCCGTGGGAGATTGCCAAAGCTTTTGATCATTCGGCGGTGATTGGCCCATTCATTTCAAAATTGGAAATTGATCCCTCCAGCATCCATTTTCAATTGGAGCGCAATGGCCAGGTGGTCCAGGATGGACAAACCAGGGATATGATCTTTTCATTCGCCGATCTGATCGTCTACATGTCCCAACGATTTACGCTTCAGGTGGGTGATTTCATCTATACCGGTACCCCGGCAGGAGTAGGAAAGGTTGAAATTGGCGATGAACTGGTTGGGAGACTGGAAGGAAGGGAGATGTTTAGGATCCAGGTAAAATAATGCCTTCACAGATACCGTCACCCCGGCGCCGTCACGAACTGTGAAATCGCTCATCGATAAGCCTGGGAAGCGCTTGAATCCAGAAGTTTATCCGTTCACGCAGAATATGTGTAAAGTTTCTATTTTTGCGCAACTTAACATTCATTGTAAAAAATAAATATGTATCTATTTACCTCTGAATCAGTCTCTGAAGGCCATCCGGATAAAATAGCGGACCAGATTTCCGATGCCATACTGGATGCGTTTCTCAGCCAGGATCCGAATTCAAAAGTCGCCTGTGAGACGCTGGTGACCACTGGTTTGGCTGTCGTTTCCGGGGAGGTTCGGTCGACCGCCTACATCGACATTCAAAGTGTCGTGCGGGAAACCATCCAGAAGATCGGTTATACCAAATCAGAGTATAAATTTGATGCGGATGCCTGCGGGGTCGTTTCGGCGATCCATGAACAATCTGCCGACATCGCCATGGGCGTTGACGTCGGGAAAGATGCCATGAACATCGGAGCCGGCGATCAGGGGATGATGTTTGGTTATGCGACCAATGAAACGGCCAACTACATGCCATTGCCATTGGAACTGAGCCATATGATCCTCCGGGAGTTGGCCACGATTCGTAAAGCTGGCAAAGAAATGACCTACTTGCGTCCGGATTCCAAAGCACAGGTGACCCTGGCCTATGAAGAAGGGACCAATAAGCCTCTCCACATCGATACCATTGTGATCTCCACACAGCACGATGACTTTGCAGCCGAAGGTAAAATGCTTAAGACCATTCGGAAAGATGTCCAGGAGATCCTTTTACCCCGCATCGTTAAGAAACTAAGTGCAAGGAACCGGACCTTGTTTGATCACCAATACAAGCTGCATGTCAATCCCACCGGTAAATTTGTCATTGGGGGACCACACGGAGACACCGGCCTCACCGGCCGAAAGATCATCGTGGATACGTACGGTGGCAAGGGGGCTCATGGTGGCGGCGCATTTTCCGGGAAGGACTCGACCAAAGTGGATCGGTCGGCTGCCTACGCCATGCGGCACCTGGCAAAAAACATGGTGGCTGCCGGTATAGCTGACCAATGTCTGGTCCAGGTTGCCTATGCCATCGGTGTTGCGGAACCCGTTGGATTATTTGTGGACACCTACGGGACCAGTAATGTAAAAATATCCGACGGTGACATAGCAAGAAAATTATTGAAGTTGGTAGATTTGCGTCCAGCAGCAATCATCAAGCGATTTGGGTTGAAGAACCCCATCTTTTTGGAAACGGCAGCGTACGGCCATATGGGCCGAAAACCAGGTAAGAAAGAAGTTATGATCGGGGCAAATGGCAAAGCCCAGAAGACGACGGTGGAGACTTTTACCTGGGAGAAATTGGATCTGGTCGATACGCTGAAAGAAGCTTTTCGATGAGATCATGAAACACGACATTTTCTTACTCTAGTTAGTAACGTTCGATACAATGACATTTCTTCGTGAAATGTCATTTTTTTTTGTAACCATTTGCCTTTTCAGAGTCTTTCGTAATGCACTTAAAATTGGTTTAGAGATGATCCATCCACACACCGAAGTAAAGTACATCAGTGATGTCAAAGGGTACGGCGTTGTTGCAAAACAATTCATTCCCAAAGGCACCGTTACCTGGGTGCTCGATGACCTGGACCGGGAGTTTAAGCCGGACGAAATCGAGCATCTCGATCCGGTCTATCAACAAATTCTTGATACCTACACTTTTCGCAACAGTGCGGGAAATCATGTCCTCTGCTGGGACCACGGGCGCTATGTGAACCACAGTTTTAATTCCAATTGCCTGACCACGGCGTACGATTTCGAAATTGCCATCCGCGATATTTATCCCGGAGAAGAACTGACCGATGATTATGGTTACCTCAACATCGGCTCACCTTTCCGGGCTTTGGACGAGGGCACCCGCCGTAAGACCGTTTATCCCGATGACCTGAAGCGTTATTACAAAGTGTGGGACCGCAAGTTGTGGTCGGCATTCAAACGAATTGGTAAGGTATCCCAGCCGTTGCACCATCTGATCCGGGAAGCACAGTGGCAATATTACCTGGACGTGGCCATGGGGAAAGAGCCGATGGAGTCAATTTTGGCTTGTTATTTTCCCGGCTCTGAAAATGGCGCAATGGTCCCGGTGCAAAATGGTCACTCAAACCATGCCGTTTAATCGGTCCGATTTATTATTTTCAGAGTTCAAAGTGTGCCATGAAAAACCAAATCAAACTTCTGACTTTCGCCCTGATTGTGATGACCCTGGCAGGGTGTGCTTCCATTTATTATGCTCCCGATGCAGATGCACTGGCAAGACGTGACCGGCACATAGCCGTCGTCCCGCCGGTTGTTTCCATCGCGGCCAGTAAAAAGATCGATGCAGCGTCCATTCAGGAGCAACAGCGTACCGAGTCGGTCAATTTTCAGAAAGAAATGTACCGTTGGTTGTTGCGCCGGAAAATGCAAAATGCCATCAATGTGGAGATCCAGGACGTAGAGACAACCAATGCCCGTTTGAACAAATCCGCGGCTTATCTTGATGGTACCCTGGAGCCTGCTCAGATCTGTGAACTCCTCGAGGTGGATGCGATCCTGACGTCCAATTATTCCCTGAGTAAGCCGATGTCGGAAGGCGGGGCCATAGCCCTGGGGGTCCTGGTGGGATTTTGGGGCAATACCAATGAAACCGTAGCTACCCTGGAGCTGCATGATCAACGGACCCAAAAGCTGTTTTGGAGCTATCACCACAAATTATCCGGTTCTGTCGGGAGCTCTCCGGCTCAATTGGTGGACAATCTGATGCGGCGCGCCAGCAAGAAAATGCCGTACGCCGTAAAATAAATTGCAGGGATCAGATCAGGCCCGATAATTCACGCACGTCCCGCACCGTTTGCCGGGCACGTTCGCGGATGCGCGCGGAAGAAGCTTTGAGTTGGTTCTTGACTTCCCGCTTGTCGGCATTGAGTTCGCTCAGGCGTTTACGGAAAGGATCGGTCATTTCGATCAGGACATTAGCCACCTGTTCTTTGAGATGGCCATACCCCAATGTGCCATTCTGGTACATCTGCAGCAGTTCTTCATACACTTCCGTGCTTCCAGCAGCTTTGACCAGTGAAAAAAGGTTTTCAACACCGGGGCTCATTTCCGGGAAACGCACATCTCCGGAGTCGGTCACTGCACTCATGACCTGTTTGCGAATACGATCCGGGTCAGCGAAAACGTCAATGTTATGCTTTTCTCCCAGCGATGCACTCATTTTTCGTGTCGGATCGGCCGTAGACATAACCTTGGGAATTTCGGTAAATAATGCCTCGGGCAAGGGGAAGTACTCTTTTTTGACCACATAATTAAATCTTGTGGCCACATTGCGGGTAAGCTCCAGGTGTTGCTCCTGGTCTTTTCCGACTGGGACGTAATTGGCCCGGTAAATTAGAATGTCAGCGGCTTGCAGGACCGGATAGGTAAATAATCCGGCCGAAATGAAGGCCTCTTTGTTGGAATCAGTGATTTGCTGACTCTTATCTTTAAACTGGGTCATGCGGGTCAACTCGCCATAGGAAGTCATGCAACTCAATATCCAGGTTAGTTCGGTGTGTTCCGGAATCTGGGTATGAATGAAAATATTGTTTACATCCAGACCGCAGGCAATCAGCCGGAAGGCAACATCCCAGGTGAGGGTACGCAGTTTTTGCGGATCAAATGGAGTGGTCATGCCGTGATAGTTGGCTACCCCGTAGATGCAATCGTACTGAGCTTGCAGATTAACCCAATTCTGGATCGCACCAAAGTAGCGGCCCAGGTGCACGTTTCCGGTGGGTTGAATCAGTGAGAGTACTTGTTTTTTTCCGTCCGACATGATCAGGATGCTTTTTTAGCGGCGATGGCGGAAATTTCAATGTTAACAAATTTGGGGAGTTCGGCAACCTGAACCAGTTCGCGGGCCGGTGCGGTAACTTCGGCAAAATATTGGGCATAGACGGCATTGATCCGGCCAAACAAATGCATGTCTTTGACGAAGACAGAGCACTTGAGGACGTCCGTATAATCCATTCCGGCTTGCTGCAGGATGGCCCCGATGTTTTTTAGTACCTGATGTGTTTCTTCTTCGATGGTACCTTGCAGAATGCTGTTGTCCGCAGGAACGATGGCAATTTGTCCGGAGATGAATAACAAATCTCCCCATTGGGTGGCCTGGTTGTAAGGACCCACCGGTGCCGGCGCCAAATCGGTCTTTATGATCTTTTTTCCCATTGTTGTACGAATTAAATAAAAAAGCTGTCTGAACCCAGTGGCAGGACGTCAGACAGCTTCGTATAGGTTAAAATGGATGGCTTATTCTTCGAAGGCTTCTTCCGCTTTGATTACCAACTGGCCTTTATAATACATGTTTCCTTCGTGCCAGTAGGCACGGTGCCAAAGGTGTGGTTCACCCGTTGTAGGGCAGATGGCTACGTTAGGGACGGTCAGTTTTTTGTGCGTGCGGCGTTTGTTTTTTCTGGCTTTGGATACGCGCGACTTAGGATGTGCCATGATTAATTATTTTGATCGTAATTCAACTTTTTTAATACTTCCCAGACTGAACCGTTCTCGGGTTCTGCCGGCTCCTCTTTCGTTTCGATTTTGGATGCTTCAAGAATGCGTAGGACCTCTTCATTGCACTGGGCATCGGGATCGTTTTCACAAGCATAAATCTTGGTCATCGGAATACCCAGGCAAGTCGTTTCGTACAGCATATCTGCGATGTTAAGGACCGGTGTTTTGGGATACAAATAGATAATATCCCCTTCATCTCTGGCTTCTTCACTGTAGCGGAAGAAGTACGTCTGATGGAAGGCAACCGGCAATTGAATAGGAACCAGGCAACGGTCACAGATCGTAGCCATTTTTCCTTCAATGGCAACTTCCATGACCATCGAATCACTGCCTTTATCCAGCGTGACTTCGGCATGAAAGTGCCCATGCTCTACCGGAGAATGCGCATACTTCCTGAAGAATTGATCTTCCAATTCAAACTGGAAGTGATGAAGTCCATTGCGCAAACCGGATATAGGCAGGTCAAACATCGATTTAGCGTCCATGACAAAGAACTAGAAAAGAGTGTGCAAAGGTAATGCTTTATTTTAAATCAGGAAGAACTTTTTTGTGTTCTCCTTTCAATGATAGCATGCGTTTCATGATTGAATCAACTTACATTTTTTTTAATCCTGGATCAATACTGGAAGCGCTATTTGCCGGTCTCCCTGACGAATCCGCAGGCTGTACCAACCGGTCGCCAGTTCATTTCGCTCAATGACCGTCAGACCATCACGAAGGATTTGCGTGTGGATGCATTGGCCCAGGGCATTAAATAGTTCTGCTTTGCTGCCGATCAGCAGATCGGGAATCCGGACCTGTAATCGCGACCGCATGGGATTTGGATAAACCTGCACTTGCCGCTCAATGTCCGGCGAGAAGCGGGCGGAGGTTTCTGCCAGCCGGATGGTATCCGTTGCCGCCATACATCCCAGGCCATCGGTGACCAATAACCGGTAAATACCCGGTGCGGCACCGGTAAGGTCTTCGTCCGTGCTCACCATCGCGGTGTCATTCCACCAGGCATACGAGTATGGCTCCACACCTCCCAGGACATTGACCTGGATGCTTCCATCCGCCGGATTTACACTGTCAACTTCAATGACCAGGGGCGCATTCTCATTGATTATGAAGGTATCTGCAGCCGCGCAGCCCAGTTCGTCCATAACCGTTATGCTGTAGCTTCCTGCGACCAGGTTTGATATGCTGTCACCCAAAGATCCTTGGGACCAGTTCACTGCATAGACACCTTGCGTACCGGAAACCAGGACCGCGGCCGTACCCGTCGAATCTCCTCCACAGAGGATATCGGAAGTAGAAAGGGATAGTGCAATTGGATCCGGATCGGATAGAGTGGCCAGGTCAGCAACGGAACAGCCAACTCCGTCGGTAATGGTGTAAAGATAGGTTCCGGCTGCCAGATTATCGAGGATGGTGGTATCAGGTGCTCCATTGGACCACTGGACCATCACATCCCCGGATGCTCCGTTGATGTTTAATTCTATTCTTCCATTTTGATCCCCGTGACAAGACAAGGGTGTAATGAAAGATGTTGCTTCAAGGGCGCAGGATCCTGATTGGATCTCAAAATTGCCTGTTGACAAGCCGCATCCTTGGTCATCGGTGACGGAAAACTGATAAAAACCGGCAGTTAATCCGGCAAGGTCTTCGGTAGTTTCACCATTGGACCAGATGTATTGATAGGGAGGTGTTCCTCCGGTTAACGTTACGTCGATCGATCCGTCGGAAGCACCGGTCACTGATTCGTCGGTTAGGGAGACACTGAGTGACAAAGGATCCGGTTCGGAGACCTCTACCATTAATTCCGTACTACAGCTTCCTTCACTGATGGTGACGGTGTAGTTGCCGGCAGCAAGGCCGGATACATCCTGGGTGGTTGCTCCATTACTCCAGGCATAGGATTCAGATCCCAGGGATCCGGTGACCGAAAGATCGATGGAACCTGTGCTCTCACCGTTACAGGTTGCAGGAGTTACGGAAGCCGAACCTGCCAGCAGGCAAACCGGGTTAACCGTAAAACAGTCGGCACA
>JAGQXC010000553.1 GCA_020436785.1 Saprospiraceae bacterium
AGCCGGAAGAAAAAAACAACCGTGGTCATCAGGGCAGCAACGGCAAAAAAAGTGACCTCGGACCGTACATAAGGTTCCATGGACTCCTGGCCCATGTTGGTAAGGTGATACATAAAGGACTCCAGGCCCTCGTCATTGATGTATTCGTTAAATTCCTTGAAGAGTCGTAATGTGTATAGGAACAAGGGGATGCATCCGGCCATCATCAGGATTTTCAGCCATTGGATTCGCGCAAAAAATGAATAAGGAAGCAAGAAGAGCCAGCGTAATAGCGTTATGAATACGCCGATGAACCAAAGATTGCTAATTAGGAACGGAAATTGATAGATCTTTCTAGTAATCGGTAACAGCATCAGGAGCATCATAATGCCCGTGAATACCCAACCGATCAGCTCTATGGTCCAAATGGTGCGTGCCTGGATGCGATTCATAGTGCAAAAATAATCCCCCCGGGACATTTTGACCGGGAATGGTCTGATCATACGAAATTATGACCCAGATCATAACCTCCATAAGTGATTTTGGTTGTAATTTATAATAGAATAAAAAAAGGATCATGATGAACGTACTTTTACCAGTCTCCGAATTTATGGCCAAAGATCTGATCACCGTTGCTGAAGGTGACGAACTTACTGTCGTTAAGAAGATCTTCGATGACCATAACATCCACCACATACCGGTGGTGCATTTCAAGGAAATCAAAGGGATGATTTCCAAAACCGATTTTCTGGCTTACCTGAAAGGCGCCGGATCCGATGTCGATCTCGATGACATCGAAGCAAAGCAGGTAATGACCACCAAACTGGCGAAGCTCGCTCCCGACGACCGCGTGCAGATTGCCATCGATTTGTTCACCCTCAATCGTTTCCATGCCTTGCCGGTGGTCGACAAGGGAGAATTGGTTGGCTTGATCACCACCCATGACCTGATCATTGCACTCTCAAAAGAAAAGATCCATCTGGAAGACTACAAGCACCACTAAGCCTAACCCGTTTATTACCCCCCGAGGTAGGAACGGTGATTGTCCATTTAAAAAACGAAAGCGATGTGGATCAAGGACGACATTACCATTCAGGCCATTAAGCAGGCATTCAGTCAGAAGTTTCCCGGCCTGAAGATTGAATTCTATAAGGATCACCATGAAGCCGGTGAAGGTTCACCTCAAAAGGCCATCATCGATGACCGGGTAAAAATTGGAGCCATCCGCTCCAACCATATAGAGGGAGATCTGCAAATCCTTCAGGATATGCCGGTTAAAAAGCTCGAAGCCATTTTTGATCAGCAATACGGCTTGAACGTTCAGGTCTTCCGCAAATCCAGAAACTTATGGCTGCAAACCACGGCGACCGATCATTGGTCCCTGAAAGAACAAAACGACAAAGGTCTGCAAACCAATGAAGAGATTACCTACGGAACCATCACCGAAAAGATGGACTGATATCATGATGCTTACAACAATTGGATGATTCCGTAGGCACTCACTCCGAGAATACCTAAGATGCTGATGATCAGATAAATGTCGTAACCACGCGAAGGGCGGAATTCAATAGGGGTGCGCCGTAGGCGGAAATGGATGGCCGCATAAACGACAATGAGCAGCATTAACGAACCGGCAATGCCGCCGCTCATCACCATGAGTACGGGCAGTTTGATGCTTAAGAAGAGCATGGCTGAAACCAGGGGAAAGATCCACGAAAGCCGCGCAATCCATTTACGGCGTTGTTCCACATCAAAAAAGTCAATCCACCCATATTGACCAAAGATGTCGCTGTATTGCCTGGCCCAGGCGGCCAATGCGGCAAACAGTGTGCTGAAGAGTACAATAAATGCACCGACAAGGAAGACCAGCTTGGCGCCAGGCCCCACCGTTTCCGTATACATGCGCGAAAGGGTTTCAATCATCTGAAATCCCTCCGGTATTTCACCCTTCTGGTGCAATACAGCCGCGCCTAACAGGTAGAAGGCTGCCGTCACCAGTGTGTAAAATACCATCGCCAGTAACGCATCCAGCTTCATGACCCTGATCCAACCGTGTGCCCTGTCCACCCAGGCTGGCGTTCCATCTTGCGGGCCGGTATAACGTGCATAGCCTTTTTCGAGGCACCAATAGGTATAGTAGATGATTTCTTCTCCACCGACGCCGGTGATGCCGAAAGCGGCAATGGCATACCAAACGGTGTTTGCAGGAAGGTGGAACTGCAGACCGGACCAGATGTCACCGGTGTGAATGGCATACGGGGTAGCCTGGATAAAATAGAGGGAAGTAAAGGTGAAGATGGTAAACAATCCGATCAGGACCAGGGCCAGTTTTTCAATGTATCCATAGTAGCCGCGATAAACCATGAGTGCGACGACAATGGCCATCGCAATCACCCAAATGGTTATGGATAGCCAGGGAAAGATCATGTGCAGGACAATGGCTACCCCGCCAATGATGCCTCCGATCTGGAACATTTTAATCAGGGAAAGGTAGAAATAGCCAGTGACGCTCCACCGGACCCGGCCGATGCGCGGACCGGGCAGACGTTGCAACGATTGCATCGCCGTCTCTCCGGTCAGTATGGCTTGTTTGGCAAGTTCCATTTGTACGGCAACTTTCACTGCACAACTGACCAGGATCACCCAGAAAGTGATAAACCCTGCTTTGGCGCCGAGGCTGGTGGTGGCAATAAGTTCCCCGGAACCGACAATTGCCGCCGAAAGAATGAAGCCTGGCCCCAAATGGCGCAACCGTGCGAGAAGATGGGATGGTGGTTCCAAGATTTGCTGGTCATCCAACCGATAAGGATCTGGAATCTGGGTCATGATGAAGGAGCTGAATTTGCCAATGACGACAGGACATCCTGCCCCTGTCGCAGGTGTCTGAGCTGATGAGTCACGATGATTTCAAATGCCAGAACGGCCGGGTAATAAATGTGTTTGTTGGCGGGAGAGGTCAGCTTGACGTTTGATCGAACAGCCGCCCCACTTCCATTTATCCCGGAAATCATCTGTTGCTGGGATGTGACAAACGAAGTAAAAGTCGATTCGTCGAATGTATCCGGGTTGGGCACCCATACCGGAAATGTCTTCACCCGCTTTGGATTATCCGGCTGGACACTTTTCAAAATAAATTTTCCCAGTTGTTTTCCCCACCACAGCCGAGGGCCACGCAGCACTTGACCGCTCCCATTTTCGATCGCAGCCAGCTGGGGGAAATACGACCGGTTAACCTTGTCCAGATGATCGATGATTTCATACAAACACCAGCGATCCGCTCCTGGTCGCCGGTTCAATAATTCACTACCAACTTTCCGCCAGGTTAGAATTTCATGTTGAATCTGAGTCAGCAGGCTTGTCCAGCGCTGCCTTTGTTCAATGGTTGGATCCATGATGCAATTTCACCTATGAATATACAAAATGGAACGTATTGACCACCGGACCGGTGTCGGCTCCGTTTTTTCCGGATCGAGTGCTGGGTGAACCCATTTCACCGGATAGCGGACTTGCATTATCTTAGCGACATGTCGTTGATCCTGCTTCCTGTTCCGATCGGCTTAGCTGATCCTGCCTGGATGCCTCCCGTCGTCATTGAGCAGTACCGGAGGTTAGCTTATTTCATTGTGGAGAATGTTCGAACCGCACGGCGTACACTGAAAGCCTTTGATCCGTCCATTGACATCGACCGGATCACTTTTTTTGAACTCGACAAGCATCAACGGCAGGACGCGTCAACGTTGCTGGCTCCCGCCCTGGCGGGCCAGGATATGGGTTTGATGAGTGAATCGGGTTTGCCGGGTGTCGCCGATCCGGGAGGATTTTTGGTTGCTGAGGCACATCGACTGGGGATTGTCGTTCATCCACTGCCCGGACCATCTTCATTGATGTTGGCTCTAATGGCCTCCGGTTTGAACGGTCAGGAATTTTGTTTTCACGGATATTTACCCAGAAAGCAACCTGCTCTTCAACAAGCCATCCTGCAATTGAGCAAAACAATTGAACGCGCACCCACGGCGCACCTTTTCATTGAAGCACCCTATCGCAATCAAACGTTATTTCAGGCATTTTTGGAGGGGCTGGCACCCGAGACCGGACTCTGTCTGGCGGTTAACCTGACCATGCCCGAAGGCTGGGTGAAATCCATGCCGGTGAAGTCCTGGAAAAAAGTCCCTCCTCCCGACTTGCATAAACAATTGTGTGTTTTTTTGGCAGGCAATTTGCTGTAGGTAAAGCATCCACCTAACAATAAGGCTGTTCCATTAAGTAAAACAAACTCGCCCAGGGTTAAAAGGAAAAATTAGATATAGGTATATGATAAAGCCCTGGACGAGTAATTTTATAATAGCTGGTCTAATTCTTTACGATCATTTTGGTGGTGTATCCTTCCTGTACGTTTCCGGTTTTGATTACGTTAATGCCACTCGGAAGTGAAGCTATCAATGTTTCTGTTTTACCGGCCGGGATCGATTTCATGAAATACCTGCTTCCGTTGGCGGAGAAGCATTCCAGGGTTGATGAATAGCTATAATCTGTTTTAATATGCAGTTCGGATACGACCGGATTGGGATAAGCTTCCAATTGGACCGGTGCAAATTCCGGGTTGATGGCTGTGGTGGCATGGACCTGCTCGTAAATGATCAGTTGCCTCAGATAACCTTCGAAAGTCGCATTGGTATGGGCATCGACATTGGTCAGCACGTTGTCATAACTGGCACCTTCGATGATTCCAGCCACGCTATCGATCAGGATGCGGTCAAGGAATACATACGTCATGGCATTTGCTTTGACATGGTAATAAAAGATGTTGTGCCATTCATCCTGGCGGATGCCGAAGTCGTAGTCGGACTTGATAAATTGACCGTTGATGTGGTAACAAATATCCGCCCGCTCCTTGGATTCGTCGTATTTGTATCCGACACCAAATACACAGTGATCGGCACCCTGCATGATGATGGGGTGGATCTGATCGTCTAACGATTGCAGCTTAAACTCGATAAATACGCCATATTCAGGCATGCGCAGAGGCTCCATGACTCCGGTCTTAAACTGGGAGATTTCTTTGGCCTCTGCATTTTCACTGCCTTTGATCAGGATTCCTTCCAGACCGGCAAACGGTGCGTTAACAATCGAAAGGTTGTCTGCACGCCCCATCGCATCGGCGGAGGTATTGATCATGGTATAATGAACGGATTCCTGGATGTTCAGGTAGTGTTGGGCAAAGGTTTCACTGAAGATTCCGGTCAGTAAACAGAGGGTGAAAATGGTGAGATTCCTTGCAGATTTCATGGCCTAAAGAGGTTAAGTATTAGTTAATGAGTTACAAAATGTCTTATTCAATCCCAAACAAGTCAGGTACGGTCAATACCTTGAACAAGTTCTTGTTACTCTTTAGGCTAATACAACTTTAGGCGTAAATTGTTAGCTATTTTGAAATATACAAAAAAGGTGCCAAAATGGTAATTTTCAAATTAATATTTTCCTTATTGTTAATTCTACCCCTTACTGGCTTCAGTCAGCAGGAGCCGTACTTCACGGAATACCCGGCGCCAAGTCCGGATGCTACCTATGTGGTATTCAGTTTTCAGGACGATCTGTGGAAGGTCGCCATGGATGGTGGGGAAGCCGTTCGCATAACAGCCATGCCCGGTAAGGAAACCTATCCACGCATTTCTCCCGATGGGAAATGGATTGCTTTCTCAGCCAGCCCAACGGGTAATGAGGACGTTTATGTCATGCCTGCTACCGGTGGTGAAATCCGGCAATTGACTTTCCATACCGCCGGGGATAAGGTGGAATCCTGGTCGTGGGACAATGCCTGGATCTATTTTACGTCGACCCGTAGCAACCGCATGACCGCCTACCGGGTTTCACCGGAAGGAGGCACCCCGGTCCGGTTGTATGCAAATTATTTCAATACCATTCACAACCTCTGTTTTCATCCCAAGACCGGTGCCATGTGGTTTAACGAAAGTTGGGAGTCCAGCACATTTCAACATCGCAAAGGCTACAAAGGAGCATTCAATCCGGATCTTAAATCTTACCAGCCGGATTCGAAAGATTACCAGGAACATACCGATTACGAAGGCAAGGATTTCGGCGCCACCATTGATCGGAATGGCGCAATTTATTTTGTGAGTGACCGGGATAATGGAGAATACAACATCTATCAGCTGCAGGATGGAGATCGGGTCAAACGCCTCACTCGTGATCCAAGTTCGTGGTACCACATCCAGGTGTCTGCCAATGGCCAGAAGATCGTGGGAGAGAAAGACTACCAACTATGGATTTACGATGTAGGCTCAGGCCGTACACGAAAACTGAATTACACCCTGCCGGCCTACTCGGAACTGGATCAGATGCAGGACTTTAAAGTGCAGAACCACATCACCGATTTTGATGTGTCCCCGGACAATAAGAAAATAGCCCTGGTTTCGCGGGGTGAACTCTTCGTGGCGGACAATAAGGGGAAATTCGTCCAACAACTGAAAACGTCCAGCGATGGACGTGTTTCGGAAGTACATTGGCTCAGTGATAACCGGACCATCCTGTTTAATCAAACGGTGGCCGGCTATCAAAACTGGTTTACCATCCCGGCTGATGGTTCGGGTTCAGCCACCCAGATAACCCGGGATGTCAATAACAATCAAACCCTGACGTTTAACAGCGACCGTTCCAAAGCTGTGTACTTTTCCGGCCGGAATGAGTTGCGTGAGCTGGACCTGGAATCTATGACATCCAGCGTGTTGGTCCGGGATGAATTCTGGGAATTGTACCAGACTCCTGCCCGGTACAGCCCGGACGATCAGTGGGTACTCTTTGAGCCATACCGCAATTTTGAACGCGACCTACTGGTGTATCATGTCGCCGATAAATCCATCCGTAACCTTACCAATACGGCGGTCACCGAGATGGGCGGATACTGGAGCCCGGACGGTAAATACATCTATTTTTACGGGAATCCCGTCAAACCTTCCTATCCCTATGGCCTGGATGATCCGGACTTATTCAGGATGCCGCTGGTCAAAATCCAGGAGCCATTTGCATCTGACAGAAACCGCGATTTGTTCCGGCCGGATTCTTTGCAGAAAAAAGATACCGGCAAGGTGATGGTTACCATCGATGATGCCGATCTGATGGACCGGGTCGAATCGGTCGGACCTTCCTTCGGTAGCCAGGCATCTCCGATGGTATTTCAAGACAAGGAAAAAACAACAGTCCTTTTTGTATCCAATCAAAGCGAAGGGGATCCCTCGATCTGGAAGATGGTCATGGAACCTTTTGAAAAGACCAAAACGGAAAAAATCGAAGGGGCCAATACCTTTGGAATGGATGTGCGCCGGGTAAAGGATGATTATTATGCCCTCATCCGAGGCAATTTGTTCACTCTGGATTTAGGGGGAAATAAAACTAAAAAAATTGACATTGACTTCACCTTTCAGCGTAACCTGGACGGTGAATTCCGGCAGATGTTTTTTGAGACCTGGGCCAATCTGGAACAGAACTATTACGACGAAAACTTCCATGGAAGGGACTGGCCGGCATTGCGTGATAAATATGCAGCCTTCTTGCCTTTCGTCAATACCCGGGGCGATTTGCGTCGCCTGATCAATGATTTACTGGGTGAACTGAATACCTCACATTTCGGCTTTAGCAGCTCCGGCGAAGAGGAAGACACCTATTATGAGACGTCCACCCTGGCTACCGGCATTGAATTTTCCCAGTCCGATCCATACGTAGTCGACCGCATCGTCAAACACAGTCCGGCAAGTCAATTGGCGGACCCACCGCAGCCAGGTGACCGGCTGATCGGGGTGGATGGCATTTCGGTCAATGCGTCACAAAACCGTGAATCCTATTTTGTCAGGCCTTCTTTGCCGGATGAATTTTCATTGACCTTTTTACGTGGCCGGGATACCATCATCCATAAATTGGATCCAACCAATTATTTCAGCGTTCGCAATGACCTCTATGACGAATGGGTTGATCACAACCAGGAGCAGGTCGACGCCCGGAGCAATAAACGCATCGCCTACGTGTATATGAAAAATATGGGCGGCGGCGAGCTGGAAAATTTCATGAAGGAAATGGTCAGTGAAGGGGCTCATCGTGAGGCCTTGATCCTTGATTTGCGCTACAATACCGGTGGTAATGTCCACGATGACGTCCTGCGTTTCCTTAGTCAAAAGCCCTACCTGCAATGGAAATACCGGGGTGGCAAGCTGACACCGCAACCCAATTTTGGGCCGGCGGCAAAGCCTATGGTCCTGCTGGTCAACCAACAGAGCCTCAGTGACGCGGAAATGACTTCGCAAGGGTTTAAACAGTTGGGTTTGGGTAAGATCATTGGCACGGAAACCTACCGGTGGATCATCTTTACATCCGGCAAAGGATTGGTGGATGGTTCATTTTACCGGCTGCCATCCTGGGGATGCTTTACGTTGGATGGCAAAGATCTGGAGAAAACCGGAGTCGCCCCCGACATCTATGTGCGAAATACTTTCGTAGATCGCGTCACCGGCAAGGATCCGCAGTTAGACCGAGCTATCGAAGAGGTGATGAAGGAATTAGATGCTAGACATTAGATGCTAGACATTAGACACTAGACATTAGACACTAGATATTAGACACTAGATATTAGACATGCTGTCCAGTGTCTAACGTCTAATGTCTAACGTCTAACCTTCTATCATTCATCATTGAATCAGTCCAACCGATTGCCTGCCTGCCTTATCGATGATCCGGTAGCCAAAATACAGGGGGGAAGCAGAAGGTAATTCCCAGGTAAACGACGAGTTGATGACCTCTTTGCGGGTCAACCAGCACCGGCCGGAGACGTCAAAAATCTGCAGTTGTGCACCCAACGGGATATTTTGCCAGGTAATGCGATTGTTTTCGTGGATGGTGATTAATTCATGAATCGGAGTGACCGCGCGTGGAGTGGTTGCAGAACTGGATTCGTAACACCCGGCATCCGGAGCCATTCCCAAAGGTCGGTTATTCCCCTCAATGTCATGATCATTTCCATACGCCGGGTCGCCGGCATCCAGCGCTTTTGATGTGGCAGATAAATGGTAGTCGTTACCGGGAGCGTTGACAAACAGTTCATTCAGGGAGGAGACCAACCGGCTGTGTTTGTCGAAACTCAGTACCTGCCAGTCAAACAAGCTGACGTGGCTGTCGCCAGCTTCATCGCTCATCGCATCAATCACCACATTGTAATCCGAATGCAAACCGG
>JAGQXC010000554.1 GCA_020436785.1 Saprospiraceae bacterium
GCGTGCCTTCGGCAGAATTGGTTGTTTCATCCTTGAGATGGAGATCGAAGAGCCGGTCGTGGTATTTTCGGATCATCGCTGCCGGATCTTCATTTATCCGGACGACATGTCCGATATCAATGCAGAAACCAATACGCGCATCGTATCCTTTGATTTGTTCGTGAACGTCATTTACACTGGAGTAGAGATCGTCTCCGGGCCCGTGGTTATGAATGGCTACTTTGATATTGGTCTTCTTGACCTGGTCATTAACCATTGACAGGAGGTCGTGATCGGGTACTCCGATAATGATGGATAATCCGGCTGCCTGCGCATACCGGAAGGCGTTGTTCACTTCGTCCGCGGACTTCATATAGATGACGCCTGCGCCATAAAGATTAAGACCGGCATCGCGCACTTTTTGGGCAATGCTTTTGATTTCGGTATCCGTTGCATCCAATGGCATGTGCATGCTTTTCAAGGCAATGTTCATTAGACCTACACGCTTTGCCATGCCAATGGTCTCATCAAGGCTAAAGTCGCGACTGGTATAAGACGCCAGACCCAATTGGATGGCCGGAGCTTTGGGATGACCGGATAAAACGGGCCATGAGTGTGGAGCCGTTGCCGCATAGCCTATTAATCCGGTAAGGCTACCTAGGAACGATTTTCGATTGATCATTAAAGACATGATGGATCGGTTTAACATTAAAATTCAGCGTAAAAAGTACAAAAAATTACTTCCATAAAATCTTAAGGAATGCAATAGAATCCATGCCACCGTAAGTTGTTAAAAGTTTCCGTTGGCCACAAACAGGGACCGTTTACATAATAATGTCGGCTTGCCGGTAAGAAATCAAGTATTTTCGTGCCTATGCAGATGAAGACCTGGCAAAACAAATGGCGAGAATTCTGGTCGCTGTTGCCCATCCCTTATGTTTATATGATTCTGCTGGGCATTGGCCTGGGTGTTCTACTTGGCGTCCGGTTCTACCTCACCTTCTGGATGTCCGGAGAAATCAACAACTGGACGTTTGAAAATTATTTCATCCCACCCTTTACCAATCAAACCCTATGGGGGTTTCTGGCGCCGGTGGTTTATTTCGTGTTGATTAATTACCCGGTCAGGCAGGATGCGCCTTTCAGGGTGTGGGCCAGAGGCATTTTGATCAGCATTTTGGTCGCATTATTTCATGAAGTGATGTCTTACCTGGTGTGGTGGATTCCCTATCACATTACCGGCTATGAAAAAATTTCCATGCAGATCATCCGTAGTGCGCTGGTGCGGATGCCAGCCGGATTTGTCGGGCAATGGGTAGAATTCTGGGTGTTGTACCTGCTTTTCGCGGGCATAGATTACAGTCGCAAATATAAGGCTAAACAACTGGAACTGGTGCGGATTGAGGCACAACGCAATCAGTCCCAGTTGGATGCACTGCGTTTACAACTCCAGCCTCATTTTCTTTTCAATACACTCAATACCATTTCGGCCCTGGTCGAAGTTGATCCGAAAGCGGCCCAGGGCATTATCCGGCGCTTGGGTGACCTCTTGCGTGGTTTGCTCGCTACCCAAAAAGCCCATATGACGACCGTCAGTGGTGAAATGGAATTTGTCAGCAACTACCTTGATATAGAGCAAATGCGCTTCAATGACCGCTTGGCTGTCCGTTATCAGGTAGAACCTGAATTGACTCAAGTACCGGTACCTGCCTTCATCCTGCAACCTTTGGTAGAAAATGCCATCAAACATGGCTTCTCCGGCCAATCCGGTCCGTGCTCCATTCAGGTAAAAGTAAATCCTTGCGATACCGACAAGATCTGTCTTGAAGTCAGGGATGACGGGAAGGGGACCTCGTTGCCGGTGGATGAATTATTGACCAAAGGCATTGGACTCCGTAATGTCAAGGAACGTCTGGAATTGATCTACGGGGACGCTGCCCGGCTTGATGTGCAATTAAACAAGGATAAAGGGTTTGCGGTCATCATTGTCATTCCCAGAACTCAGAAATCCTGAATGGTGTTGCGCATCCGAACATTGGTGATTGATGATGAACCCCTGGCGCGGTCACGGATACTGAGGCTACTGGCGATGTATCCGGAAATCGACGTGATAGGTGAAGCTCGCAACGGGCAGGAAGCTTTAAAGCAGATCCGCAACTTCCAGCCCGATTTGATATTTCTGGACATTCTCATGCCTGATTTGAATGGTTTTGAAGTCCTTGAAATGCGAGGATCCGAGCACCGGCCTTTCATCATCTTCGTAACGGCTTTTGATCAATATGCCGTAAAGGCCTTTGAAGTGCAGGCAGTGGATTATTTGTTAAAGCCCTATGATGACCAACGGTTTGCCCAAGCCCTCGATCATGCCCGTTCCCAGATTCTATTGACACAACGCAAGCCGGATACGTTGGCTGGTCATGCGGATCAGGATCAACCGGAGGATCTTCCTGCCATTCCGGTTAAGGACCCATCCGGCACGACCAAATACCTGCGAGCAGACCGCATTGTAGGTGTTCGGGCGGATGGCAACTATCTGCATACGTATACCGTGGATTCACGCTTCTTATTAAGGATGACGCTGGCGGAAATGGAAGAACGACTGCCCTCACCAATGTTTTTAAGGATACATCGATCGTACCTGGTCAACCGGTTACACATTCTGGAGGTGAGGTATCAGGGTAACAATACGTACCGTTTCATCATGGCCAACCGCCAGAGTTGGGTATCCAGCCGGGGTCAGAAAAAAGAGATAAAAAGATATTTGAACGCAGGGAGTAATTCCTAATAATCAGTGTAAAAATAGCGGTTCATTTGAAAATCTCGCGTTCAATCAATTCACAAATTATGTGACCAATCAACAGATGACACTCCTGGATACGAGGTGTATCCTCTGAAGGAACCTTTAATAAAATGTTAGACAATTCTTTCAGCTTCCCCCCTGTCGCCCCGGTCAGAGCAATCGTAATTACACCTTGCTTTTTAGCTTCTTCAAAAGCTCGTAGGATATTGGAGGATAAACCTGATGTACTCAATCCGAAAAGTACATCCCCTTGCCTTCCTTTGGCACGAATCAGACGAGCGTAAACTTCATCGAAAGAGTAATCATTTGCAACTGCAGTAAGGTAAGAAGTGTTTACGTGGAGTGCTTCAGAAAAAAGAGGAGCCCTGTCCAAATAAAATCGACCAGATAATTCAGCCGCGAGATGCTGCGCATCAGCCGCACTCCCGCCATTTCCACAAAACCAGATTCTGTGATCCCCTCTGATTGAATTTGTACAAATCTCCACTACCTGCTGGATCCGCTCGAGCAAGTTGATATCTTTTAGTAACTGCTGTTTTATGTTGATACTTGATTTAAAAATAGATTCTATTTGACTTTTCATAGATAATAAATTCACTAGATTGTTAAATAGATTCAATGCAGTTTACAAGATTAGACCAGGTAAATAATGGTTTAATAGAACGAATATGGCGAGTAAATTTTGCCCCTAGATTTTGGTCAAAATATTGGATTACCGCCATTCGAATAGCCTGCGGACGGCTTTGAACCACGAACCCTCCTTTGCTATTGCCAATAATTTCCTGAAGACCGCCAACATTCGTAACCACCATTGGTTTTTCGAAATAGATGGCCAATTGAGAAATTCCACTTTGGGTGGCGTTGCGATAGGGTTGTAAAACTAGATCAGAAGCGCAGAAATAATATTTGACTTTATCATCAGGGATAAATTCAGTTTTTTCGATAATGGTATTTTGTTGGTGCAATGATTGAATTAATCTTTTATAGATATCTGGATGATCATAGTATTCTCCAGCAATAAGTAGGCGTATTTTATTATTAGCGAAATAAGGGTCATTCATGCTCTGTATTGCAAGATCCAACCCTTTATATTTCCGAATGAAACCAAAAAAAAGAATATAGCGATAATCTGGATCGAGGCCAAGTTGTTCACAAGCCGTATTACGGTTTACAGGTTCTCCGTAATTATCGTAAATCGGATGGGGGTTAAATACAATTTTTTGGTTGGGCCGGAAATCCTCCATTTGTTTCTTGACAGATTGAGACATTACAACAAAATTATCTACGGATTTGGTAAAGAATTTAGTAAAGATTCGGTCAAAAGGTCTTGGTTCGTGTGGAATAAAGTTGTGCATTAACCCAGTAACCTGGGTTCGTGGATTTTTAGCTAATCGGCTGATTATTCCAAAACAAAAGCCAAAGAATGGTAGCCAAAAATTGAACAATACCCGGTGAGGTTGCTGCTTGCGTACATAACGCCCAGCGCGTATCCAACTGAACGGATTCAGGGAATGAATCATCCGGCGTATTGGGACCGCTGTCGGATTGGGACCTGAATTAAATTGGCTGGTCCCGGGAAAAAGTAATCCGGGATACTGATAGGTAAAGGTGACGATTTCCACCGAATAGCCCTGGGAATGGTATTCTTCACCCAACCGGTGAATAAATGAGGCTATCCCACCCCGGTATGGGTAAGCCGGGCCAATGATGATGATATGTGGTTTTATTGTCAAAATGCCCCCAATTAATAGAATGAATGCACCAAATGATGCCAATCATGCCAAGGTTCACCGTTTGCGCGACAAAGCTAATGATTTACGAAAAATATATATAAGCGTATCCCTATACGTAGCAAACAGAATGGAAAACGGCGACCTGCCACAGATTGGCACCGTTCGTCACTAACCGGTTGCCCCTTGGGCTTTGAACAACTATTTTGAGTCCCATACTTAAATCTTGAAAAAATGAAATTATTCTTGACGTTGGCTGGTATCGCCCTCTGGGGATGGACCACCGCGCAAACTCAGTTGACAGAGACACCGGATGTAAGCCAAGCTGCATCCGTCATGCAACAAATCGGACTGACCAGGATTCAGGTCGATTATCATCGTCCATCCGTACAGGGACGTACCGTGTGGGGAGAATTAATCCCGTACGGACAGGTTTGGCGGGGTGGCGCCAATGAAAACACCACCATCACGTTCTCCACCGAGGTGGTCATCAATGATCAGTCTTTGGCCGCCGGTTGTTATGGGTTGCATTTTCTGGTCATGGAGGATCAGGCGACCGTAATTTTTTCAAACAACCACACCTCGTGGGGCAGTTTCAGCTATTCGGAAGACGAGGACGCGCTGCGGGTGACCGTGCCAATTGTTGCGGCAGCACCACCCCAGGAATGGTTGACTTACTCCTTTAATGATCTGAAACCGGCTACCGCAACCTGCTCCGTCACCTGGGGCGACCGTTCCATTGCTTTTCAGATCGGGGTGGATGTTCATGAAACCGTGGTGGCGGATTTACAGGAGCAGCTGCGCAGCAAAGCAGGTTGGTCCTGGCAGGGCTGGCATGAAGCGGCCGGCTATTGCCTCAACAACAACACGCATCTCTCCCAGGGATTGCAATGGGCAGTACGGTCAGTGGTGATGAATCCCAATGGTCCGAACATCATTCGCAAGGCTCAATTGACTTCTGCAGCTCAGTCATTACAAGGCAACCAGGCCATCGATGCCCAGATGCAATCCATCCAGAGCGATCTGGATCGGGGAAATGTTACCTGGAAAGAATACAGTGCGGCTGCCAGTTATGCGGCCGGTAAGGCCCGGTTGGATGAGGCCGGAATTTGGGCTGATGTGGCGATAAAACAAGGCGGCGGAATGACCCCGGCAATGGTCAAAGTCAATATCCTCGAAAAACAAGGTAAATCCGGACCGGCGAAAGAACTCAAAGAAAAAGCCATAGCCGCCGGCTCCAACCAGGAATTAAACACCTATGGCTATCAATTGCTTTACGGAGGGAAAACCAAAGAGGCGGTGGAAATATTTGAAGCCAACGTGGCCAAAAACGGTGATGATCCCAACGTTTGGGATAGCCTTGGGGAAGGATATCTAATGGCCGGGGAAATGGCGAAAGCCTCGGAGGCACTTAAAAAATGCCTGAGCCTAAATCCTCCTCCGGTATTAAAAACACATGCGGAAGCCTTAATGAAACAGATAATGATCAATTAGAAACCGCTAAATCTGACCATAAATGATGAAGGGGTTCTTTCGGAAACGAAGGAGCCTTTTTATTTTAATGGATTAATGGTTTGATCCTCTTTTAATCCACGGCAACGCCATTGGTGATGAGGTGGCCCTGGGGGTCCAGCAGACGTCTGGCTGTTTTGTACTTTCTCCTCCAATAACCTTGTGTCAAAGACGATATCATCACTCCCTTACTGCTCGAGGCATGTATAAATTCATCATGGGCTAGATAAACACCGATGTGAGGCCGACCGAACAAGGAAGCTCTGAATACGATCAGGTCTCCGGCAATGAGGGAATCCCTGGCAACGGGTAACCCTTCTACCCGTTGTTCCACCACACGCCGGGGTAATTCAACATGGAAGACATTGGTATAGATATTTTGCGTAAGGGCGGAACAATCAATGCCTTCTTTCGTCTTGCCGCCTAATTTATAAGGAACGCCGATCCAGGGCTGGGTGTATTGTCTGATCTGTTGTTCAATGGTTACCTGCGGTGTTTTCTCATGACTGCAGGCAACGAAGATCGCCACTGCGAGAACAAGGAACATCCGGTATTTCACTCCTCCAATCACAAGTCGTTGCTTTGAATCTTTTTAAAAATAGTGAATTGACGGATGATGCAATAAAATTTTTCAGGGTGGATTTTTTTTGATTCGATTCCGAAAGCGCCAAATCGCAAAGGGATTAATTCATGAAGATTTCTTCATATATTTCCAGCCGGAAAGATTTCATATTCTGTTTTTTTATATACCTGTTTAGAAAAAGTTATCTTGCAGCGTCCTAAAACGGATTAAAACCATCGTGGGATGAAAGCCTATCTAGATTTGCTTCGCCATATATTGGATGACGGCGCGGAAAAGACAGATCGTACCGGAACAGGCACTATGAGTGTGTTTGGGTACCAGATGCGTTTTGACCTTTCCGATGGCTTCCCCATGCTAACCACCAAAAAGCTTCATTTAAAATCCATCATTTATGAATTATTATGGTTCCTGAAAGGTGACACCAATGTCGGGTATTTGCAAGAACATGGGGTGCGTATCTGGAATGAATGGGCTGATGAACAAGGTGAACTGGGGCCGGTGTATGGAAAACAATGGCGTCGTTGGCAGGCTCCGGATGGACGAACCATCGACCAGATCTCCCGGGCCGTTGAGCTAATCCGTCATCAACCCGATTCCCGGCGGATACTGGTGAATGCCTGGAATGTCGGTGAACTGGAGGAGATGGCATTGACTCCTTGTCATGCATTGTTTCAGTTCTATGTTGCGGAGGGTCGTTTGTCCTGCCAATTGTACCAGCGAAGTGCCGATGTATTTTTAGGCGTTCCTTTTAACATCGCTTCGTATGCATTGCTGACCCTGATGATGGCCCAGGTGTGTGATTTGGAGCCGGGCGAATTCGTACACACTTTTGGTGACGCGCACTTATATACCAATCACCTGGAGCAGGCACGCTTACAACTCACCCGTGAACCACGAGCTTTGCCGAAGATGATCCTGAATCCGGACGTCCGGTCGATTTTTGACTTTGAATATGAGGATTTTAAGTTGATTGACTACCATCCGCATCCCCACATTAAGGCAGAAGTGTCTGTGTAAAAGAGGCAAATAATTTAGATCATTTCTAAATAGATGGCGGTTCAATTGATTTATTGTAAACTATATCACCGAACGTTATTTTTGCGCGAGTTTTTAACAGAGGGTTAACACTAATCACCTCATCGTAGAAAAGAATTGAAAGGCTGAAATTTTCTAAAAATATGAAGATCAATATGCGTCGTCTGGTTCTGAGCAGCCTGGGGTTTTTCTTTGCCCTGGCACTCTTTGCACAAGACAACATCGAAGAGGGTAAAAACCTGTTCCGCACCAATTGTGCCGCTTGTCACAATAAGAATATGAAGGACAAGCTTATCGGACCGGCACTGGGTGGGGTCAAAGATCGCTGGGACAGTGAAGAGTCGCTTTATGCCTGGATCAGAAACTCTCAGAAGTCGATTGCGGAAGGTAATCCCCGTGCCCAGGAACTATGGAAAGAGTACAGTCCAACGGTGATGCAGCCTTTCGAAAACCTCACTGACGCACAAATCGGAAACATTTTAGCTTACGTAAATGATGTGTTCACCGGGGCTTCCGCAGCCGCTCAATCGGGTGGTGCTCAGCAAGCCGTGCCGGTGGAGACCAAGTCAGACAACTTTATCTACATCATACTCCTGGTAGCCCTGGCATTTTTGGCACTGATGCTAGGAAGAGTCATTATCAATACCCGCGGTATTCTGGAGGCCGAAGCCAGCGGACAGATGCCGGTCAAACC
>JAGQXC010000555.1 GCA_020436785.1 Saprospiraceae bacterium
CAACCAGATCGTTATGGCCACGAATGATACGATGGCACAAATGGTCTCATGACATGCTCAATCAACCACTGGCTTGATCACGATATTCCGGTACTCAACGGTTCCGTGGTCACCCTGCAGGTAAAGCGGCCCCGGGATGAATTCGTTGGAGGTGATGGCCCCGCCGGTACAACCGCGGACCGGTTGATTATCAATGATTTTTTTCCCGTTCAGGATGACGGTGACATGGCGGTCCACCAGGGTGATGTCCAGGGATTGCCACTCTCCGGCCGGTTTCTCGGCGGCCATGGTGGGTGTGATGCGGCTGTAGAGCGCTCCCATATTATGTGGATCCAGCGGCTTGCCGTAACTGTCAAATACCTGGATTTCATAGATGCCACGCAGATAAATCCCGCTGTTACTGCCTTCCGGCACATTGACTTCCAGGGTGAGGTTAAAATCTTCAAATTCCTGCACGGTCCGCAAATTGCCATAATGGATGTGATGGTTGGGGTCGTTCTGTACGGGATTGTTGGACAGCACGCCATTGGATACACTCCAGCCGTTGGTGGCTTCACCGATGATTTCCCAGCCTTTGAGACTGTTTTGGTCCAGGAGTTTGATGGCGGGACCGAATTTTACGTTGCTCAGATTGGGGGCAGGGGGATCCGGAGGCAGTTTGGTTCCGAAAAAGCTTTCCCGGTTCACCGAAGTGCCATCGGTACGTGGCGAGTACCGGATGCCCTGGAGGGTTTCCCGTTCCAGATGCATTTGTAACCAGGAGGTAACCATTGCCTGCTTGTCGCCGTTCAGGTTGCGGTTGCCTGTAAAGGTGACCACCAGATCGCCGCCTTCCAGGAAGGCATGGCTGACGGGCGTCACGCTGCCGCCATACCACAAAACACTGGCGCCAATGTACCCATCTTCCTGGGTCACTTCCAGCCAACCGGCATTAAAGGCACCGTCATAGGGTGGGAGGGTGAGGGCCCAGGTACCCAGGTAGGGGCTGAGGGCATTATCTTGAGCGGATAGGTTGGATTGGGCCAGTACGACCAAGGCGAGGGCGGTCAACAAGATTTGGATTCGTTTTTTCATCAGAGGTGATTTACGCGATCAAGTTAGCAATTCCTGAATGAAATGACGGAGACAAAGTCAGTATTTGACGGACGTGGTGCTATTACTCAAAAGTACGACGCAAATAATTGATTTGCCCCAAGTGATAATTCAGGTGGACCAGGAGTTGCGTCACGACATACCCATTGGTACGCTGATCATCGTCAAAGGGTATCGGGTATTTGGCCTCCAGGTCAAGATTTTGCAGTACCTGGGTTATCATGGGGATCAGTGCTTCCACGCGTTGGACTAATTCCGTGCGCGGGACATATTTCTCTGAAAATTCCCTGTTACGGTCGCGTTGATAACCGGTTTGCCCCAGGAGGTGACCAATTAAATGGTTCAATCCCCCGGCGAGGTGTAATACGAGATTTCCACTGGAATTCCGGATTGAACCCGTCGTCTTCCACAAGGCATCTTCCTCCCGGAAGGAATGGATCTCCGTAATTAGCTGGCGTAGATCCCGGGTATAACATTGAGTAAGGAAATCATTCATGGCGAAAAGGGATTTATTGGTGGTGCAACAAGCGGGGATCCATCGGAAAATCCTCGATAAGCATGACATGGACCTGTTTGATATCCGGATGCATGGGGTTCAGGATCACGTTGACTTCTTGACGTACAATCGCGGAAGGTACTTTTAATGCCAAATGCTTCATACCTGTCAAAAATTGATCCCCAAGTTGTTGCGTTTCATCCGTTGGGGGAAAGGCCTGCCAGTTGGCGGGGAGCAATTGAGGGTCCAACACTTCAATGAAAGGATCCGGAACGTCCAGGGTGATGAGTACAAAGGATTCAGGAACAATACCCAAGGGTACGTGTACCGCCACTTCAAGCAGACTGAGTGCTCGTGATTCAGAAGTATAGATGGCCGGAATGCCTTTCCGGTTCCACCGGCCACCGGCCAATTGTGCGCCTCTTCCCGACAGGTCTCCGGCATATTTTTTCTTTCCGATGCGGTAGACGATCATGCAAATAGGCCGTATTCGATCCGGTTCAATTCATCTTTTACCACCTCGATGCCAAAGGAGCTATCCAAGAGGTCTTTGGGTTTTCGCCCGCCGAGGGCAATGCTTTTCATGTTGAGCCATTGGTCAAAAGAGGCTTGATCATCGAATACGTCCAGTCCGAGCTGATAGATCATCTGAATCTGGATGATCC
>JAGQXC010000556.1 GCA_020436785.1 Saprospiraceae bacterium
CCGAATGGAAAGAATCCCGCCGGGACCAACATTCTGCCGATGATCGCAATCCATATGACTATACTTTTGTAACTTATGAACGGTTATGAAAGAAGAATTACTCCACTATGCCTGGCGCACCCGGCAATACAATCCGCTGCTTTTAGAGACAACCGATGGGCTGCCTATTCAGGTCATTCATCCTGGCCGTTACAATCAGGACGCAGGTCCCGATTTTCTTGAAGCAAAAGTCAAAATAGGGGATACGCTGTGGGCCGGCCATGTGGAGATCCATGTCTGTGGATCGGACTGGAATAAACATCAGCATGCCGCTGATCCAAAATATCAGAATGTCATTCTGCATGTGGTGTTTCAGGATGATTTTCCGGCTGCTGTGGAAGGCCGCGATCCCTTACCCACTCTGGACTTCCATCATCATTTGCCTCCGGAGTTGGTCCATCGGTACAATGACTTAATGATGAATCCTGCCTGGATTCCCTGTCTGCCTTTTCTCCATCAGGTCGATGAACTGACCTGGACCGGTTGGCTGGAACGGATGGTGGTGGAACGATTGGAACGTAAAACCGGGGATATCCGCAATCTCCTTGAGAACATTCAGTGGGACTGGGAATCAGCCTTCTATCAGATTCTTGCCAGCCATCTGGGCATGAAAGTCAATAAGGATGCATTTATGGAGCTCACCCGACGGACACCTTATCATACCTTGTTGAAATACCGGGACGACCTATTCCAACTGGAAGCATTGCTTTTTGGCCAGGCGGGCATGCTGAACGAAGACTTTCATGATGATTACCCGGTCCGCCTGCAAAAAGAATACCGCTACCAGCAAAAAAAACTCGGCCTCACCCCAATGCCGGGGCATTACTGGAATTTCCTCCGCTTACGCCCCTCCAACTTTCCGACCATTCGCATTGCTCAACTTGCCCGCATCATTCATACGACCGAACATTTATTCAGCAAAATAGTAGCTGCTGAAAGTACCAAAGAAATCCATGCTCTGTTCAGTCATGCCGCCAATCAATATTGGGCGGATCATTATCAGTTTGACAAACCGTCTTCGGTTCATAAAGTAAAACGACTCGGTCGCCAATTGGTCGAAAACCTGATCATCAATGTCCTCGTTCCCTTTTTATTCATCTATGGAAACAGCAAGGGTCAGGATCGCTACCGGGACAAAGCACTTGTCTGGCTTCAGGAATTACCTCCGGAAAAAAATTCCATTATTGCGCAGTGGACGAACCTCCGGCGCCCGGCAGACAATGCACTGCAAACGCAGGCCTTATTGCAACTCAAACAACAACACTGTGATTTCAAACGATGTGCCCACTGTGCCATTGGTCACAAAATTCTGAAGCAAGTTAATCCGGTTCAATGATCCAACAATGGTTAATTAAGATCCTGCTTTCCCCTTTGGCATGGTTGTATGGCCTGGGTGTGATCCTCCGTAATCTGTTGTATCAAATAGGCTTGTTTAAAAGCATATCCTTTAGCTTCCCTGTGATCTCGATGGGTAACCTAAGCGTCGGAGGAACCGGTAAAACCCCGCATATTGAGTTTTTAATCCTACATCTGCGGGAATTCGTCCGTATTGGGGTGCTAAGTCGCGGTTACGGACGAAAGACTCAGGGATACCGGTTGGTGACCACGTTGGATCATGCCGATCAAAGCGGCGATGAACCGGTCCAACTCAAACGAAAATTCCCGGACGTTGCCGTGGCGGTGTCGGAAAGCAGGGCCCTGGGCATTCCTCAATTGTTAAAGAATGATCCGGGTATCCAACTTATTTTATTGGACGATGCCTATCAACACCGTGCTATTACCCCGGCTATTTCCATATTACTGACTGATTTCAACCGGCCATTTTATTCCGATTTCTTATTGCCGGTGGGCCGGTTGCGAGAATGGCGTAGTGCTTATCAAAGAGCACATGCCATTATTGTCACCAAATGTCCTCCCAATCTGCCCACGGCAAAACGCCATGAAATAAGGACGCTAATCAACCCGCAACCGCATCAGAAACTCTATTTTTCTTCATTGGAATACGGCCAGCCTTATTCATTTTGGGACAGTTCCCTGCGCCTGCAATTTACCAATGACCTTGGAATAATTCTGATCAGCGCCATTGCGCATACCGACCACCTAACCACCTACCTGGAAACCCGCTCAAAGGAGATCCGGCACCTTGAATTTACGGACCATCATTTTTTCACCAAGTTTGATATGGGACAGTTGCGGGCCGCCTTCGACGCAATGGCCGCACAGACGAAAATCATACTGACGACTGAGAAAGATGCCACCCGTTTGGAGCTGCATTACGACTATTTATTTGCTCAGAAATTACCCATCTTTGTACTTCCGCTACGCGTGCGCTTTTTAGATCAACAGGATGAAATACCCTTCATGGACTACATACAACAGCAATTGCTGGCATTTACGGTTTAGCCTTGCCCTAAGCCTTTGTTTTGGGGTGTTTCAATCATTCAGTCAACAACAGAATTTAGGGAGTGACCAACGCACGACATCGATCGTACGCCGTTATTCCATTTTGAATCCGGATGATTGGTTTTTTGATGCGCGATTGGCAGACCGTCAGGATCTCGCCCGCTGGGCCTGGGAAATGGATTCCATACAGGTCGTATCCCCGGTGGTCCTGAGCGATCTCCGTTATCTGTTGTTGTCAAACAATGATGTTCTGCCCTCAACATCGACCGCCGATCATCTGTCCTACATCGACTCGACCAGGACATTTCAGGAATACCAGCCCTCCACCTCTGCAGACAACCACCAGATCCCGGATGCGTACATTCGAAGTCGCAAACCCTTCTTACGGCATTTTTACCGATCCCCTTTGTACCTGTACGAAGTCAATACCGAAGCATTTACGCTGCGTATCCAGCCACTGCTGACCGGAGTACTGGGGAGTTCAAAGCTGTTTGAAAACCACCGCGGACTTTATGTACGGGCCTCCATCGACCGGAAAATATGGCTGGAGACATCCTTCCTCGAATCCCAAAGCGCCTTTCCATCGTACCTGAATAATTGGATCTCCCGGTTCAAAACCATTCCCGGTCAGGGGCTCTATAAAAACTATAAAAGCAGTCTATTTGGGGTGGACAAAGGGTATGATTACCTCAATGCCCAGGGCAATATCCAGTTCAACATCAGCAAACACATTCAGGGGCAATTTGGTTATGGTAAAAATCCCATCGGCTACGGGATCCGGTCACTTTTCCTCTCGGATTTTGCCAACAATTATTTGTACCTGAAAATAAATACCCGCGTTTGGAAATTCAATTACCAAAATTTATTTGGAGAGCTGGCTGCTGAAAGCGCCAATGGCAAACGTGGAGATGCCCTGCTCCCTAAAAAATATTTTGCGGCCCATCACCTATCTCTTCAGGTGGCGCCACAGGTCGAGTTGGGTTTGTTTGAAACCGTTGTCTTCAACCGGAGCAAGCAGTTTGAACTGCAATACCTCAATCCGGTCATTCTATACCGCTCCATTGAACACAACCTGGGTAGTCCTGATAATGTCCTGCTGGGTTTGGATGCCTCCTGGGTAATTGCCCGGCGGGTTCGCATCTACAGTCAGGTCATCCTTGATGAATTCAAACTCAGCGAAGTCCGGGCCGGCCGGGGATGGTGGGCTAACAAATCCGGTTGGCAACTAGGGGTGGAATACATCAATGTGGGTAACATCGACCATTTGGATCTTCAGGTTGAATGGAACCGGGTGCGGCCATTCACCTATGCCCACCGGGATAGTCTGAGTAATTACAGCCATTTTTTCCAACCGCTTGCCCATCCGTTAGGCGCAAACTTTAACGAATACCTGGGCATATTACGCTATCAACCGTGGAGTTCCTGGCAATTTGAAATTCAGCTCTCATCCAGCAAACAAGGTTTGGATGGACCTGGAGAAAACTGGGGTGGAAATATATTGTTACCCTATTCGACCCGGCAACAGGATTACGGAAATGAAGTGGGTCAGGGGAATTTAACATCGGTATTCTGGAGCTATGTTCACGTTGAATATGAATGGAAACCAGGTTTATATTTGCAGGCTTTTTACCTGCACCGCCAACAGACCAATTCGGGCATTCCCCAGAAAGAATCTTACTTTGGTTTAGGCATTGGCTGGAATCGGGTGTTTCAACCCGTCATTTTATAAGACATGGATAAATTAAATCAAATACAGCGGTTACTCAAGGACCGGATTCTGCTGCTCGACGGCGCCATGGGAACGCTGATTCAGCAACACCGGCTGACCGAGGAAGGCTATCGTGGATCACGGTTCGTAGATTTTGAACATGAAATCAAAGGGAACAATGATTTACTTTCCCTGACCCAGCCGGACATCATCCGTAACATCCATCTGCAATACCTGGACGTTGGATCGGACATCATTGAGACCAATACCTTCAATGCCAATCGATTTTCCCAGGCCGACTATCACCTGGAAGATTTGGTTTATGAAATAAATAAATCGTCCGCATTACTGGCCCGGGAAGCGGTCGATCAGATCACCGGAAAAGATCCGTCACGGCCCCGATTTGTGGCCGGCGCGTTGGGACCCACCAACAAAGCCGGTTCACTTTCTCCGGATGTCAATCGTCCGGGATACCGTGCCGTAACCTTTCACCAACTGGCGGAAGCCTACTACGAACAGGCTCAAGGTCTGGTGGACGGCGGCGTAGATATTTTGCTGATTGAAACGGTATTTGACACCCTGAACTGTAAAGCGGCATTATACGCCATTGACCAGTTGTTGGAGGAAAGACATCTCCAGCTTCCGGTGATGGTATCCGGTACCATCACCGACGCTTCCGGCCGCACCTTGTCCGGTCAAACGGTTGAGGCCTTCTGGATTTCAGTTAAACACGCACCTCTTTTGAGTGTAGGACTCAATTGCGCACTGGGAGCCAAAGAGTTGCATCCATATCTCAAAGCCCTGGCGTCCATGGCTGATTGTTACATCAGTGCCTATCCGAATGCCGGTCTTCCCAATGAATTGGGAGGATACGATCAAACACCCGGACAAATGCAGTCCTACATTCACCGTTTCCTGAATGAGGGATTGGTAAACATCGTAGGAGGTTGTTGTGGCACCACGCCGGAACACATTAAGTACATGGGTTCGTTATTGAAAAATGTGGCTCCGCGGCAAATCCCGGAAACTCCCCGTTATACCATGCTCAGTGGAATGGAGCCCTTGATTCTTTATCCCAACATCAATTTTGTTAACATTGGTGAACGGACCAATGTAACCGGTTCGTCAAGATTCGCCACGCTGATTAAAGACGGAAATTTCACCGAAGCACTTTCCGTAGCTCAACAACAAGTAGACAGTGGCGCGCAGGTGCTGGATATCAATATGGACGAGGGTTTGCTGGATTCCAAGGCGGTGATGGTTCAGTTTCTGAATCTGATGGCTTCCGAACCGAACATTGCCCGCGTACCCTTTATGATCGATTCTTCCAAATTTGAGATCATCGAGGCCGGCTTACAATGTGTGCAAGGCAAATGCATTGTGAACTCCATTTCCCTGAAAGAAGGTGAAGCGAATTTCATTGCCCAGGCGAAAAAGGTTCGGCGCTACGGGGCCGCCGTGGTGGTGATGGCTTTTGATGAAGAAGGTCAGGCCGATACCGTGGACCGTAAAGTCAGCATCTGCCAGCGGGCCTACCGCCTGCTGACCGAGCAGGTTGGATTCCTCCCTGAAGACATCATCTTTGACCCGAATATTTTTGCCATCGCCACCGGAATCGCTGAACATGACAATTATGCCATGTACTTCATTGAGGCCACCCGGCAAATCAAAAAGACCTGTCCCGGTGCCAAAATTTCCGGTGGAGTGAGCAACCTTTCATTCAGTTTCCGGGGAAATAACGTGGTCCGAGAAGCCATGCATTCGGCATTCCTTTACCACGCCATTAAGGCCGGCATGGATATGGGCATCGTCAATGCCGGGATGATCGAGGTGTACGAAGACATTCCCAAGGATTTGTTGAAATTGGTCGAAGATGTGCTTTTTAACCGTCATGAAGGAGCGACGGATGCCCTCACCGCCTACGCAGAATCTTTCAAAGGTAAAAGCAAAAAGCGGACCCTGGACTTAAGTTGGCGGGAAGAACCGTTGGCCAAGCGGGTCGAACATGCTTTGGTGAGCGGAATTGACGGATACATCGAAGCGGATATGGCGGAAGCCTTAGCGGCTTACGATTCGCCCCTGGATATCATCGAGGGGCCCCTGATGGATGGTATGAATGTCGTGGGTGATTTATTCGGTGTAGGAAAAATGTTCTTACCACAAGTCGTCAAAAGTGCCCGGGTTATGAAACGTGCGGTCGCTTATCTGACTCCTTACCTGGAAGCCGCCAAACAAGCCGCCGCCAGCCGGGCTAAAGGCAAAATCCTTCTGGCCACCGTCAAAGGAGATGTCCATGACATCGGAAAAAACATCGTTGGTGTCGTCCTCGGATGCAACAATTATGAGGTCATCGATATGGGGGTGATGGTGCCCCTCACCAAAATTTTAGACCGGGCTGAAGAAGAAAAGGTCGATGTCATCGGTCTCAGCGGTTTGATTACTCCTTCCCTGGACGAAATGGTTTACGTCGCCCAGGAACTTGAAAACCGGAAATCAACCATACCCTTGTTAATCGGAGGCGCAACCACCTCCAAGCTGCACACTGCCCTGAAGATCCAACCGGTATACAGCGGCCCCACCATCCATGTCTTGGATGCTTCGCGTAGCGTTCCCGTGGTTTCAACCCTGCTCTCCGCCGATGAAACATCTAAAAAGCGATTCCTGCAGGGCGTCCTTGATGATTATGAGGACATCCGTCGCCGCCGGGCCAAACAGCAGGCATCCAAAGAAATGATTTCGTATCCGGAAGCGGTCGCCAATGGCTGGCAAGGCGATTGGACTACTTTCGAACCACTCGTGCCAAACCAACTTGGTGTCTATACCGAATCTCCAGAGTTGCAGGACCTGATCCCCTATATCGATTGGAATCCTTTCTTCATCAGTTGGCAGTTAAGTGGAAAATACCCGGCCATTTTATCCGATCCGACCGTCGGAGAACATGCCCGTTCGCTTTTTGAGGATGCCCAGCGGATGCTCAAGCAATGGTCCTCTTCCCGGCAGCTATCCGCCCGCGGTGTCTGGGGAATCTTTCCGGTAGCCCGCCAGGAAGACGATTCCGTCGAGGTCTATGCGAGTGACCGGCAGCATCATCTGGATACTTTTTATTTTTTACGCCAGCAACGTAAGAAAGCGCCGGGATTACCCAATCTCTCGCTGGTGGACTTTCTGGCACCTTCAACGGGTGGTAAGCAGGACTACCTCGGGTGTTTTGCCGTCACAGCCGGAATAGGTCTGGAAGAGGTCGTTGCGCACTATGAACAGGATCATGACGATTACCAGGCCATCCTGGCAAAGGCACTGGCCGATCGCCTTGCGGAAGCTTTTGCAGAGTGGCTGCATGCCAAAATCCGCACTTCCTACTGGGGTTATGTGCCGGAAGAGTCGTTGGACAATGAGGCCCTGATCGCTGAAAAATACCAGGGTATCCGGCCGGCGCCAGGCTATCCGGCCTGTCCCGATCATACTGAAAAGGAAACGCTTTTTCGTCTATTGGATGCTTCCCGTCTGACCGGCATTCAACTGACCGAATCCCTGGCTATGTATCCGGCAGCCTCCGTATGCGGTTATTATTTTGCCCACCCGGATGCTAAATATTTCGGTTTGGGACTGATTGATAAAGACCAGATGGCTGCCTATGCCCGTTTAAAAGGAATGCCTTTAGCCACCCTGGAACGGTGGTTGGCTGGCTCGCTGGCCTATGATCCGGAAGTAATGGTCAGGCAACCGGATTGAATTGCAGGCAGATTGATTACTTTTATGTTCGTTAAAGGCAAAAATTGAAGATGCGTCTCACCCTAGTTTTTACCCTGTTGTTGAGTGTTGTGGCTATCACCAATGGCCAGCAACCCATAAGCCCTGCCATCCAGCAACAGGTTCAGTCCGAATTGCAGAAACGCGGCATCACCGAAGCGGAGCTGCGGGAACGCCTCCTTTCCAAAGGCGTCGATCCTGATCGCATCACCCCGGAACAGTTGCCCCAGTTTCAGCAGGTCATCGAACAGACCATCGCAGAGCTGGAGGAGGAAAAGAAAGCCGCCAAACCCGAAACCGTCAACAAGACCGAAACCGAGGCCGCAGCCGGAGACTTACCCAATCCGCCTCCAACAGAAAATCCGGTTGAGAAAGCCGCAGAGCCGGCAACTACGCCGGTCAATACACCAGAAACCGAGCCGGAAAAAGTCCGCATCTATGGACATCATCTTTTTGAAAATCAGAACATTGCCGTCTTCCGGAAATCCGATGACGTCAAAGCGCCCGATACCTATTTGTTGGGACCCGGCGATCAACTGGTGGTCTCGATATTTGGAGCATCCCTGAAAAATGAAGTCCTGGAGGTTAGCCGCCAGGGATTTGTTGAACCGGGTGATTTGCCTCGCATCTACGTCAATGGTTTAACCCTGGCCAATGCCCGTGAACTGCTATCCCGCCGGTACAGTCAACGCTTTACCTTCGGTCGTAATGAGTTCTTAGTGACCCTCAATTATTCCCGGAGCATTACCGTCAATATTGTAGGTGAGGTGAAGCGTTCCGGCAGCTATACGCTACCGGCCATCAATACCGCCATCAATGCCCTGATGGCTGCCGATGGACTCACCGACATCGGAAGTGTCCGTCAGATTAAGATGATCCGTAGTGGATCACC
>JAGQXC010000083.1 GCA_020436785.1 Saprospiraceae bacterium
ACTGATTACCTTACCCTTATCCATCGAGGCGGATACCAAAAATGCACCTTCTGTTCTCAATGTGGTAAAACGTACCTCTTTCCATTCTTCAGGAATGGCTGGAAATAAATGAACGACGCCGGTATGGCTCTGGATCAGCATTTCCTGCAAACCGGCTGCAAAAGCAAAGTTGCCTTCCAGAGTGAAAGGCCGGTAGGTAAAATTGGAATAACCTTTTCCACTTTGATCTCCATTCACATGAAAGCTGTTGGGCAGGCAGAAACTAGTGGCAAAAATACGCAAGGCTTCTGCAGCACCCTCTCCATCCCTGGCCCGGGCTTTGAGGTTAGCCAGCCAACTGAACGAATAACCACACCACCCGGATGTTCCGGCCGCTTCAAGATTCGCCAACGTATGTTGGATGATCTCCCGGTCCACCTGGCCTTTGGAAAGATCGATCAAGCCCAGGGGATGAAAAGCCATCAAGTGTGAAAAATGCCGGTGGGACTCCTGGTAAGGCAGTTGTGGAGCGAATTTTAATCCTGTCATTTCATCGATGGCAAAGGAAGGCCACGTTTTTAACAAAGCTTGCCAATGCCGGGATTCTTCATTTTTCCCCAATTCCAGGGCCAGTTCGGCTGCTTTTTCAAACGTCCACCTGATCAGGGCCAGGTCGTAATTGGTCGTTTCACCAAACCAGGCCTCCCGGCTATTGTCGTGTATCTCCGGACTTGAGCTGATGGGGAGTTGCCGCTCACCATTTGCCTTCACCTCTGAAATTGCCTCGAGGAACACCGCCACATCGCGGATCCAGGGATACGCCCTTAATTCAAGGAACTGCCTGTCCATGGAGTACCGCCAGTGGAGGTAAAAATGCTGCCCCAGCCAGCCGGACACCGTGGGTCCGAAAGCATATTGAATCCAGCCACCCATCGGCTCACCGGTCAGCGTGGTCACTCCCGGGACGTTTAGGCCTTCTACCCCGAAATAGTCTTGGGTATATTTCCTGAAAGTTGCCCGGTATTTCCACAACCAGTCGAGATAACCGATCTCTTCATCCAGGTGGTTTCCACTATAGGCAGGCCAATAACTCAATTGCGTATTCAGGTCATGATGAAAATCGCCTTTCCAGGGGGGAAGTTTGCCATTATCCGCCGTCCATACGGCTTGCAGGGAAATGGGCGGTGCGCCCGGACGCGCTACGGAGCCGAATTTGTACACTTCGAGCATCCATTGTTTTTGCAGGATAGAATCAGGAACCTGCAGTTTTGATTTGTTCCAATACGTTTTCCACCATCTTAGGTGGGGAACCAATGATTCTGAAAATCCAAAAACCCTTTGGGTGTCAACGATTTGTTTGGCAGAGGGCGCCTTTCCCGCTCCCGGGAAAGAAGAACTGATGCTCCAAATACCATCCATCCTGTTTTCCGTGTACGTGTTCGATGCATAGACCTGGTATTCAAATCCGCCCCATCCTTCCTGGGTATACGTTACGCCAGATTCATCTTTATCCATTCGGCCCGCACGGTACTCCAGACGCCTCAGATCTTGTCCTGTGACGGGATTGTCGGCTCCGGCTATTCCCTCCTGCACATAGGTCGGAGGAACCATCGCAACAGGCAATTCCCCGGTCAATCCTTCCCATTGGTATCTTCCCACTGGTTTGGTAGCGTCCACATAAGTCATAAAACGGACACCACTCTTCCATTGGATTACACACAGAGCTTCCTGTAAATATAAGTGGACGTATTCCACTTCACCCAATGTGGTAATATCAAATTCCAAAGCTGCGCCCGGGATCTTGGATGGAGCAGGCAGCTGATCATAAGGCACATCAAATTTTTCCTGCACGGGTTTATAGTTGTCTGCCTTCCATTGCTCATAAACCCACTGGAATTTCCATTCGGGAAGTTTCAGATTAGGCATCGGTCGCAGGTCCCAGAGATCGGCACGATCAAGGGATAAGCGCAACATGCCGTCCTTTTTCCAGATCAAAGCACCGATCATGCCGTTTCCCAGGGGAATTCCCTCGTCCCAAACTTCAGGCAATGCATCAAAATGCAAATCATTGGGTGAAGCGGTAATCGGATCTGCATCAACACACCTTTCACAGGAAAAGGATAGCAACACAATACCTGCCACGAAAAAGCAACAGCCATACCGGATTTTAAATAGTTGCTTCCCAGCGATCCATTTCATTATTTCCATTGCAATGGGATCTGTACGTTAAAGGTGTTCCAGTCCCGGTTTCGCGCCAGGTCGGCATAACTGGCAGCACAGAAGAGGATGCCACGATGCCCGTCCGCATCGATCCACAACTGAGGCCGTTCCAGGTGCTGGAGGCTATCGACCGTCCCATCCTCCCAGGTGAGGCGCAGAGGCATGGCTAATGGATGACTGGCCGGTTGCCAATCCTGGCCATTCACCGAGGTAAACAGCGCCAGTGATTTTTCACCGGTAAATTGGCCATACATGTCTTTGACCAGCGCATAAAATCGATCATCCTGCACCCACAAATAAGGATCTTCTCCGGTGCCCTCGGTAAAAATGGGCTTTTCAGCAATGGTAAAGGGTCCGGCCGGCGAAGGGGCCGTCGCCATCGCATGTGTGGTTGTAAATACCTTACCGAATTCTTTCTCGGATCCCGGCGGACGGGTCTTAAACAGCAGGTAATAGATTCCGTCAGGTCCCAATGCAACCGAAGGATTAACCACGTAACCATAGGCGGCTTTGCCGGGTTGTAACTCGATGATGGGTTGATCCAACCGTTCCCAGGGCCCATCGGGATGATCAGCGATGGCTACCCCGATCCGTTGGGTGTAAATGCGGTTGTGCCATTCATCCATACCCAGATCCCGGTAATGATTGGATATATAATATAAATAATATTTATGCCCGAAATGCTTGATGTGTGGGTTGTGGGCCGCAGTCGCATCCCAAAAATCGTCACCCCGTCCGGTCAACACCGTTTTCTGAAAAACGTATGGCCCGGAAGGATCATCGGCCGTGGCAAGGGCTATCTCTGAGTTGGCCAGCCAGCCCCGGAAACCTGTAACTCGCGGCCACCGTGCATAAAACAGGTAATACCTTCCATCGGGACCCGACACCATGGAGCCGCCCCACGTATACCAGGCTGTATCGATGAGCACCGAGTGACGAGGAACCGGCTGGACCCAATGGTTGAAATCGAGCTGATCTTTTACCGAATGGCATGCAACCAACAGAACCACAACTGCACCTGAAATCAGGCCTTGTCTCATTGCGTTCGCAGTGCGTTTTGGGCGACCCCTCCCTGATGCAGGATGAGTTCAGTCACCTTGTCGTCCTTGCGCAGGAATTCGAGCTCGGCTTCCACCTCTTTGAGGAAAAACCGGTCGGGCTTGGTGGCATACAATTTTAAAGCCGGTTGATTGGTTGCCTGGGCCATCAATTGATCATCCTGGATAAATATGGTAATGATGAATCCGGGATGTAGGGTATATTGTCCGACGTAATCCTGCAATTTTTGCGGAGAGACTTCTATAATTGGTTTGTTCATTGATTTGCCCAGGACCAATCCGGCGATCTTATTAGCCAGAGATCCCGGCGCAAAACAATTGCAATTGGAGAGTGCCGCGATGTACAAATCCTCATCCGGAAAATAAATGCTCTGGGTAAGAAATCCATGGATGCCTCCGCTATGCTCTATGGTTGCTTCCTCCCATCGGTCACCAATAAACCAGCCATAGCCGTAGCGGGTTGGGCTGCCATCATTGAGCACATACGGTGAGTGGGCCTTCTGGCGGCTAGCGGCAGTGATGACCTGATCGGAAAATACGGCATGATTCCAAATGGCCAGATCTCCGGTCGTAGATAATAAAGAGCCTGCGGCATAGGGTTGAGTCATACTGAGGTAGGGCGCATTGACCAGCGTGTCCCCATTCTTGGCATATCCCGGAATACGATTGGGAATGATGGGATCGTTGGACCCGTAGTAGGTATGGGTCATGCCGAGCGGTTCCCAGAATTGGGTCCGCAAATAGTCCTTATAGGTCATGCCGCTGACCTTTTCGATGATGTACCCGAGCATGAAGTAGCCGGTGTTGTTGTATTTGAATTGAGAGCCCGGCTCAAAATCCAGGGTATCCCGCTTAAACGCTTCAATCAATTCCGCCGGGGTATAATCTTTTTTATGCACTTCCGGGGTCCACTCCGGCAGATCCGTGTAGCTGGGGATGCCTGACGTATGAGTCAGGAGATGCTCGATGGTTATGGTATGCCCTTCGGTCGGGTAGCCCGGAAAATACTTATGAATATCGTCCTGGATGTTCAGCTTTCCCTGCTCAGCCAGGCGAAGGATGGCACTCGAAGTGAACTGCTTCGTCACCGAACCCAATCGAAATACATCGTCGGTATGCATCGGTACCTTTTGTTCGACATTGGCCCAGCCATAAGCGCCATCAAACCGAGTCTGTCCGTGCTGAGTAACCATCACCGTGATTCCGGTAGGTTGATCAAAATCTGCCCTGATGAGTGAATCAATGCGGCCGGCCAGGTTTTGTGCCGGAAGACCAAGAGATAAGGCAAGCAAAAGGATGATGACTGAATATCTTTTCATGTTTTTGGATTGACTAACGAAAGTTAGATAAAAAAAAGTGGGTTAAGGAAAAAAGGAACAGGGAGAAGGGCATGCATTTTTCCTATTCACCTTGTTTCGGCAATAGCGGAAACCCTGAGTTGGGGTTTTTAAGTTGGTGATGTAATTGCCCCTGGCGGTAGACGTCACCAAGGTCCTGACTTATTTGTCAATACTTCTACGTGCCTTTGACTTTGTTCTACCAATTCTTGGTTAAAAAGGAAGCATGGCAAGACTCAAATCAGCAGCCTGCATTGCAGAAAATCGACTCCCAATCGTCCGTTCTTTTTCTTAATCCGCACAACGAATGGCTAGCATCTGGAATCCAATCTCTAAAGGTGCCATTTTCAATGCATTACATTCATCTTCTTTACAATTATTCCTGATTCAACCTGGAATCTAAGCAGATACAAACCGGCCGGGACTTCAGCCAAAGGATACCGGATGGTATGTGAACCGGAAGCGTGCTTCCGGTCAACCAGTCTGCGCAGCAATTCACCGCGCAGACTCATTAAATCAATTCTTACCTGACCGGATTTCATCAATTGATAGCTGATGGATAACGCTTGATTTACCGGATTGGGAAAAAATTCAAATGAAACAAACAAAGGATCCGGCACCGGATTTGTTGACACCGTTGTAACCTGGAATGGCTTACTGAAAATAGAGGTATTCCCCAGAGGGTCCGTGGCCGTGACCGTGAGGAAAGGTCCACCGGGAGAGCCGGTCCATTCAAAATGTCCTGCCTCATCAGCGATCACAGATCCTTCATAGGTTTTACCTTCATCTTCATCATCCGAAAACAATTCGATCAAGGCATTGGCAACACTGGTACCCTGAAATGTACTTCCATCCTGTACTTCGATGACCGGTCGGGCAATGTTGCCATTGGCGCCATATAGCAATGAAATACCCATGGCCGTATTTGCAAAAATGCTGTTCTGCGTAAAGGTATTGTACATGCTGGTGTCTTCAATGCAGGAAATGCCATAAGGGTTGTAAGCAATGCGGTTATCAGGTCCGATGATGTTGTATTTAGTTCCAAATACGAGTGCGATTCCGGCATCTCCATTCCCCGGGCCCATTTCACCGTTGCTTTTCGTCCCGATCAAATTGCCGGTGATGACATTTCGCTCCGCACCAATGGTCAAATTGATGCCATAATTGCCATTCCCACTCAAAAGATTGGCTGCAGCATCCGTCACTCCTCCGATCAGGTTAGCTTTCCCGTATACCGTGATGCCACTCCATGTATTTCCAATCACCCCCACGCCGGTTGCCCCCATTCCGATGGCGTTACCCTGTACGGTATTGGAATCCGAAAAAAGTCGGATTCCGTCATTCAGGTTGCCAGAGATGACATTACCGGCACCGACCTGATCTCCGCCGATCAGCGTCCGGTTGGATTGCGATAAATTTATGCCAACAGCACCATTAGACAGGGCTTTGTCCCCGGTAAGATTTACGCCAATGGAATTGTTCTGAATTCGATTACCATAGGCACCCTTGCCGATGATATAGACCCCTCCGTTCTCATTACCGGAAAGTACATTCCCATTTTGCTCCCCCGGACTCCCTAATTGATTCATAGGCGATTCTTCAATATAGATTCCGTGCAGGTTAGGCCGGGCCATTTGCCCGGTGGCATCTGTCCCAATGTAATTGCCGGTGATCAGATTGGAATGCGCCGCTGTGTTACGGATCAATATACCAGCACCTGAAAATCCCTGAATATTGAGGTGATGAATGGCATTGTTGGCGCTTTGAATTTCGATCCCGGAGTATCCAAAGGTGGCAATTTGTTCTCCGTTTAACACAATTTCAGGACCGTCCGGATTGTTGTCTTTCCCCGTATAAACCGATTGGGAGGCCCCATCGATGGCCATCCCGTTGACCTTAAGAGCCGGGAGTGGATCTTGCAATTGAATGGTCCAGGTCCCTGTACTTTCATTGTAACCGGGGTCTGAGGTCGGAATGGCAAATAAAATATTGCTTCCGGTGGTTTGAACATTGGACGTATTGATGACTTCCCGTAGGGAGTTTGGTCCGCTGTCCGCCGTGGTCGTAACCCATTTATCCGCAGCATCCAGGTCCGGAACAGCCGTTCTCCAGATTCCGGAGCCATAACTGGCTACGTACAAATTTGTACTGTTCT
>JAGQXC010000557.1 GCA_020436785.1 Saprospiraceae bacterium
AGGAATTTTTCGGTCAAGGTATAGATCCTTCTTGGACGGTTCGCTGTGCGAACCTATTCAGGATGACAGCATGCCCGGAATGAATCTTTCGTCTTGGGTAGCCATACTCCCTGCTCTATGCTCTGTGGCTCAGCCTCCCTACTCTCCAGGAAGTTAATTCATCATGCCTGGTTATTCCTGTTTTGAAAATCGAACATCCTGACTTTTCACCACCCTACTCATACTTCAACCTCAGGAATTTTTCGGTCATGGTATAGATCCTTCATGGACGGTTCGCTGTGCGAACCTATTCAGGATGACAGCATGCCCGGAATGAATCTTTCGTCTTTGGTAGCCATACGCTATGCCCTTCTCTCCTTGCTCCATGCTCCCTGCTCCATGCCCTATGCTCTCCTTCCGTAATTCGTCTGGCACTTCTGCCACCTCTGTCACTTCTGAAACCTCATTTCTTATTATCTTTCCCAGGTAAGAAAAACCGAATATGAATCGACGAATCCAAGTACAACTATCCATCATGATGTTCCTCCAGTTTTTCGTGTGGGGGTGCTGGTACGTAACCATGGGCACTTACATCACCAAATTAGGGTTTAACGGAACCCAATTTGGGAATGCTTATTCCACCACTGCGATTGGAGCCATCATTGCTCCCCTGTTAGTGGGAACGATCGCGGATCGTTTCTTTGAGGGCCAGCGATTGCTGGGAATCTTACACCTGGTGGGCGGTGTCTTGCTGTACTGGGCGACTACGGTCGTTGATCCCAGTGGCTTCTTTTGGATTATGCTTTTGTATTGCGTGTGTTACATGCCGACCCTGGCGATTGCCAATGCCGTAGCGTTTAACCAGATGCAAAATCCTCAGGATCAGTTTCCTCAGGTACGGGTTTTAGGGACCATCGGATGGATCGCCGCCGGATTTACCATTGCCGGGACCTCCCTGATGACCAACCAAAATATCGAACCAACCAACATTCCATTTAAAATCGGGGCCGTCGTAAGCATTTTACTAGGATTATATGCCTTCACTTTACCGAAAACACCGCCAAAAGCAAAAGGTGAAGCCGTTTCATTAACTGCATTGTTAGGCCTGGATGCCATTGGCTTGATGAAAAAACGGTCCTTTGCGGTGATGATCCTGGGCTCTTTGCTGATCTGCATCCCGTTGACCTTCTACTACAACTCCACCAATTTGTTTCTTAACGAAAGCAATGTGACCGGAGCGGCGGGAATCATGACGCTTGGCCAATGGTCCGAAATACTCTTTTTGCTACTTATGCCTTTGTTTTTCAAACGATTAGGCGTCAAGAAAATGATCCTCATCGGAGTGGCCGCCTGGGTCATCCGGTACCTTCTTTTCGCTTATGGGAATGGTGATAGCCTGATTTGGATGCTTTACATGGCGATTATTTTACATGGAGTTTGCTTTGACTTTTTCTTTGTTACCGGTCAGATCTATGTAGAGAATGCCGCCCCGGAGAAAAAGCGTGCCAGCGCCCAGGGATTGATCACGTTAGCTACCTATGGCGTAGGGATGTACATCGGGTCACGGGTGCAAGGCATGATCCAGCAGAAGAATGAATTTATTGATGCATCCGGGCAAATCACCAACCACGATTGGTACCACATCTGGATCTTCCCGGCGATCTTAGCGGCCATCGTGATGGTCTTGTTTGCCGTATTTTTCTCCGAGCGAGGTGACCAGCAAAAAGCACCGGCATGATCCGCTGTGGAATGCTGTTTATTTTATTGTTGTGCGGTATGACCAGTCAAGGTCAAACCTATGACCTGATCATACGCCATGGTAAAATCCTTGATGGCACCGGCAATCCATGGTATACCGGAGATCTGGCGGTCAGGGATGGCGAAATCCGCACCATCGGTAACCTCGCAACCGCATCGGCCAAGGAGATCATTGATGCCGACGGTCTGTACATCGCACCAGGTTTCATCGATGTACACGCGCATGTGGAAGGATCTCTGGAAAACCGGCCTACCGGCGACAATTTCATCCAGGACGGAGTGACTACTGTGGTGACCGGAAATTGCGGTGGTTCACGATTGGACTTACAGCAATACTTTAAAGAGTTAAACGCCGAAGGTTTTAGTCTCAACGTCGCATCCCTGATCGGACACAATACCATCCGTAGAGCGGTGATGGGAAATGAAGACCGTGTTCCGACCGCAGAAGAGTTGGATAATATGAAAAAGCTCGTCGCCAAGGCCATGAGCGATGGTGCAGTCGGGTTAAGCACCGGGCTCATTTATTTGCCCGGAACTTTTGCAAAATCGGATGAGATCGCAGCACTGGCCAGCATAGCGCATGAATATGGAGGGGTCTATGCTTCCCACATACGCTACGAAGACGAGCGGGTATTTGACGCCATCCGTGAAGCAGCCGATATCGGTGCCGCCAGCGGTATCCCGGTGGAGATCTCCCATTTCAAGATCACTGGCAAACCCAACTGGGGTCGCACCGGCGAAATGATCGACCTGGTCAATGCTTACCGGTTGCAAGGAGTCGATCTGACGGTGGATCAGTACCCCTACACGGCCAGTTCCACCATCCTGGATGTACTGCTCCCGAACTGGGCCCTGGAAGGGTCTGATGAAGAGGTGATCCGGCGCATTGAAGACCCGGACACCCGCAAGAAAATTCGCAACGAGATGCTCGGCATGCTCCGGAAAAGCGGCTTTAAAAACTACAGCTATGCTTTTGTGGCCTTTTGCCCCTGGGACTCCTCGATCAATGGCATGAACTTGCATGATATCAACGTGAAGGCAGGCCGCAAAGCAAAAGCCAAATTGGAAACCGAAACCATTTTGGACCTTGCCGTAAAACGACGCCGGATACAGATGGTCTATCACAAAATGAATGAAAAAGATGTGGAGACGCTCATGGCCTTGCCCTATACCATGATCGCTTCAGATGCCGGCATACCTGCTTATGGCATTGGAGCGCCTCATCCCCGTGCTTATGGAACCAATGCCCGTGTTTTGGGTAGATACATCCGAGACCACCATGTGACAACGTGGGAAGATGCGATCCGCAAAATGACTTCATTACCCG
>JAGQXC010000558.1 GCA_020436785.1 Saprospiraceae bacterium
AAGCACCATTCCCATCAATCTTCAGGCCTCCGACATCTCCTCCTTGTTGAAAGATCGGGTCAACCTGACCTGGAACAACCTGAGTGCTTATGCCGATAAATTGGAAATCCTTCGCAAAGGAGAGGTGATATTCCAATTGGCCTCAGACCAAACGAATTATGCTGATTTGGATCCCGAATTCGGAGTAGCAATCGAATATGAATTAAAATTGTTTCGCGCAGGAAAAGCCATAGTTTCCGATTATGATCAGGGAGGTGTTCCTCCCAATGGTCGTATCAGTGGCAAAGTACTGACCCGGTCCGGGGAGTTTCCGGTCAAGGGCATCGTCATGGAATTGACCTCAAAAACTTCTGGCAACAAACTCACAGCCACAACCAATAACCAGGGAACATTTTTATTTCAGGATCTGGCATATGGTATTGTCGACACCTTTACACTCAGGGCATTACCGCAAAGTTTGCACGATTATTCACCGAATGGGATAAATATCAGTATCTCCAAGGTGTACCCAATTGCTGAAAACATCATTCTCTTTGATGCTTATAATTACAATCCAGGATTTACACAAATTGATGTTACGTCCTTTACCAGCACCTCTTTGGCAGCGCAAGACCAGGTTGCCTTGAATTGGAAGGTCACATCCAATGCGGCCAACACCATTATTGAAGTCTTGCGCGACGCGACGCTTATCTTCCAGGATGCATCCGGTAACAAGCTCACCGGCTCATTTGTCGATCAAACAGGGGCACCGGGTAAACAATACGATTACATCATCAAGGCTTATCAGATCAATGGATCCCAATTGAGTAATCAGCAAAAGAAAATAAAGGAACTTTATCCGGCTGTTGCTGCGGTTCCGGTATTTACGGCCACATTAAATGCGGGGCTGGGGCTCGTTGAATTGGAATGGATGCACACCTCCGATAACAATTCAGGTTATCGGATTTACCGGAACAATGCCTTAATCGCAGAGCTTCCTGCAAGTGCCAATACCTATACCGATTTATTTCCTGTGCCTGGGGCGGTCACCGAGTATTCGATTACTTCTTTCCGCACTGTAGAGGACTTAACAACTGAATCTGAAGCGACCAATTCGGTAATGGGTGTATTCACCTGCCCCCACTTACCTGTACCAAAAAATGTGAATGCTCTTGCTGATAATCGGATCCCTGCCATAAAGATCACTTGGGAAAAAGCGGCGGCTGACAACTACAATTTCACCGGCTACCAGATTGCCCGCATTCAGAATGGAACAAGTACGATACTGGCAACCATTCTCAAAGACCGCTTGCTTGAATGGACGGACTATCAAGGTGATCAAAATACGTCCTATCAATATGAAGTCAGATCGTTTCTTCAAAGCCCGGTCCAGACATTAAAATCAGATCCTGTCACAACGAATACGGTTGTGTTCCCCGTTTTACCTGCTCCAACCAATGTATTCCCAAAAACCAGCACGCAGAAAGAATCTACAGGACAAAAGACAGCGTTGGTGACGCTCAACGTCGATTGGGCGTACGATACCAAAGTCATTAACTTTGATGGATTTATCCTCTATGGAAGTGGTGGAAAAGGATTGGATACCATTGCTGCTACTGCCCGTAATACTATATTTTATGCCAATTATGCTACGGAAATTGCCCAGGCCAACACGCAGATTAAGCTCAGTGCATATCGCCTGGTGAATGGTAAATTTTACGAATCTGAGCGTATAGGAGCCAGCCAACAATCTTCTGATGAGACGATGGTTTCCAATGCACCCATTGAAAAAGCTTCGAATTTTACCGCATCCAATGACCTGCGAACGCACGTTAAATTATGCTGGCAAAATGAAAATCTGGCCGACCAGATCATTACCCGGGATGGGATCGTCTTGGATACGGTGAGTAATGATGTAGAAAGCTACTACGACTATACGGCGATGCCGGGTAAGATTTACACCTATACCCTTACCGGGAACCTGAACGGCCAGACGTCATTCAGTTTGGTGGCAAAGGGAAGTTTGCTGAGTGTTAAGAAAGTGTCGGGAACGGTCTATAATGAACAGACAGGAATGGGTGTTCATAAAGCGTTAATTACCATGTCAATTACACCCGGAGGACCGGGGATCAGAGAAGCATTTACCGATTCGACCGGTTATTACGAGATCACCGGACTGCCCCAGATTATAGGACAGGAAATTACTTTAACGGCCGCGCATCCTAACGCTCAATTAACGATACCCGTAAGAAGACTTCAGATCGGTCTTCAGGATAATTATGAGGTTGACTTTGGTGATGTTGGTGTGCTACCTGCATCCTTTGATTCAATTGCCGCAATTACCTCATTTATTGCAACACCTGATCCGGTCAACCGTCACCTTATCCTGCATTGGAATACCAGTAGTGACCGGTACGATGGCATTGAATTATTGCGGGGAACTGATGTGCTAGCCTTTATACCGAAACAGACGGAACGTGTTTACCTGGATTCTTTAGTAGGATCAGGGGTCAAATATGGCTATCTCATCAGGACCTACCAGAACAGCAGCAGGGGAAGACTGGTTTCGGCCTATGTACGTACCGATGCACTGGTACCGAATCTGTTCCCGGCAACCAACCTATCGGCAACGCCGGATACCCGTACCAACCGGGTGGTCGTTCAATGGAGTCACAAATATGATAACCATACGTATTATCAGGTGCTGCGAAACGACGAACCGGTTGCTCAGGTCCCGGTTGGCGGTGCCCTGATATTTACTGATCGGGACGGATCACCTGGGGAAACCTACCGGTACACGGTGATCGCTGTCGAAGAATTGACGGGGTTGACAGGAAATACGTTACTGCAATTTTCACAACCTGCAGATATCGAGGTAGTTTATCCATTGGTGGCCCAGGTGCAAAATCTTACCCTTGCAGTAGCTGCTTCAGCCAACCTGGTTAACCTCGAAACCTATAGCAACCCTCCACTGACAGATAAAAATTATACACTAAACTATGTACAGGTCAACTGGGACTATCCGGATACGAGTTCTGCAGTGGATGGCTTTAACATTTACCGAAATGGACTTTTGGTTGGGATGGTTAACCAAACCGAGCGAACATTTGCTGATTTCTCGGGAATACCCAACAACCCGTCCGAATATGAAGTCTCAGCACGAATCAAGACTTCTATCGGACTCCTGATTGAATCCAACCGGCGTAGGGCAAGTATCAATTTCCCCAAAATTGCACAACCATTTGACCTCTTCATCCAACGGATCGTCAACGACGGCACGGTACAACTTAGTTTCAGTTATCCCGTGTACCAGGATCAGATCCATGAAGTGGATAAATTTTATATCTATCGTAATACGACTCCTTCGTTGTCGCCAGCACAGATCATCGATACCATCTACATACAGGAGGAGAACGCCGGTGCATTTGTCTTTGAAGACCGCAGTGGTGTCCCTGGTACCGAGTATTATTACGGTATACAGGCAGAAGCCGTCAAAAATGCTGTGCAATACACTTCTGCCATCACCTCTCCTACCCGATCTGTTGTCTATCCCGACATCGCTCCACCCATCAATCTGGTTGGCAACAATCATGTCGCTTTCAACATCATTGAATTTACCTGGGATTATGCCAATGAAAATTCAATAGATCGTTTTGAACTGGATCCGGGCAATGGAGAACCAATTGTACAAATAGAAAAAAACCTGCGTAAGTACCGGTATAAGGTCGTTAACCCCATGCCAGCTGTCGGTCATACATTTACGCTGTCAGCAGTGAAACGTATCCAAGGTATCGTATATAAGGGAAGTGTCAGTATCCATGCACAGTCCGGAAGTGAAGTATTGGAACAAGCCGTAGCAGGCAGTGGAGCAGCTGATGAGCTAGGTTGGGATATCAAAATGACGGATAACTGGCTGGTGGTCAGTGCGCCTCTTGAAAATGGTGCCGGAGCCGTGCATATTTATAAATACAATTTACCCGCTTTCTCCTTTGAGGAATTCGAAGTGATACGAGGTTCTGAGGCGGGTGAGCGGTTCGGTCATTCTGTTGATCTAT
>JAGQXC010000559.1 GCA_020436785.1 Saprospiraceae bacterium
ATTAAATAACATAAAATGACGGTTATGCTAATCAAAAATTACCTTGGTATTGCCTGCTTGAGTTTGCTGCCCGGGTTTTGGAATCACGCCAGTGCACAACAGGTGATCATTCAAAACTGGGATGGAACGGAGGTAGCTAATCCAATCAATGCTGTTCGTAATCTTACCCTGCCAGCATCACAGGTTCAACTGGCATTTTACGATGGTTCCCAGCAATCATTTCCGCTGAATGAAGTTCGTAAAATTTATTTCGCCGATGCATCGACTACGGTTAATGCAGTGACAACACAGTCTTCCATTGTATGCTATCCGAATCCGGTCCAGGATGCGATGAACATCTCAAACTTACCTGATCAGGAATCACAGATCTCCATTTATCGCATGGATGGATCATTGGTCCAGACAAAGATGGTATCTGGTATTCAAACCCAGCTTGATCTCTCGCAATTAAGCGGCGGTCTCTATCTGCTGAAAGTTAAGGATCAGGCTATCAAAATCGTGAAACTATGAGAACCCTATTTTACGCAATAACATTAATGCTACTCACTTCGACCGGATTCAGCCAGGAGAAGTTGTACATCCATAAAACAGATGGACTTTCATTAGGGGCCTGGGTTTCGGCTACCGATAGTATTTATTTCGATACCGGTGGAAGCACACTTTACATCCGGGTAGGAGATCAGCAAGCCGGTTATCCGTTGACGGACCTGGACAGCATTTCCTTCGGGGCACAGAGTAAAACCGTCATGGTTACCTATATGGGAAACTCGGTGCAGGTTGTAAATCCGCTGGCTTTTGAGGGCGTCGATGTGGAAATTGCTGGTGCTTTGGTAACCGTTTATGCCACCACCAGTGACCCGGAGGTACAATACCAACTACAGGGATCATCAGGAGCAGGAATGTTTAAGTTGTATAGTGAAAGTGCTTATACATTGCGTCTGAACGGGGTAACGCTGACCAATACGGTGGGCCCGGCCATCAACATTCAGTCCGAACAGCAAGGCTCTGTCGTGCTGATAGATGGAACCCAAAACATGCTTTCCGACGGTTCCTCCTATGCTGATCCGCCACTGGGGACAGATGGTGAAGAAGAGGATCAGGATGCTGCTTTTTTTAGCGAAGGAACATTATCCTTTACCGGTGAAGGAAGCATGACAATTGCTGGCACCGGGTCAAAGAAACATGGGCTGGAGACTGATTCGGAACTCTACATCGAAAGCGGAACCATTCAGGTCACCAGTGCCGCAAAAGATGGTATACATGGCAGTGATGGAGTCACCATCACCGGTGGTACCATCGTGGTAGCTGCATCCGGCGACGGTATCGATGGAGACGGCGGATCATTAACCATTACGGGCGGTAACATTTCGATCAACAGCGTCAAAGATGATGTTAAAGGGATGGCTAGTGATGAAACAATAACCATCAGCGGAGGCAATGTCTTCCTGACGGTTGCCGGCAATCAATCCAAAGCCATCAAGTCGAAAGATCAAATCCTGCTGTTGGGTGGTACTGTTGATGTCGCGCTTTCGGGGGATGTGGTACTGGAAGAATCCGGATCTGGTTACGATCCTTCCTACTGCACGGGACTGAAAGGGGATGAAGGTATTGTGCTGGATGGAGCGGATCTCACCATTATCGGAAGTGGTATGGCCAATAAAGGGGTTTCCTCGGATGTTGATGTACAAATATTATCCGGGACGCTGGCTGTCTCCTTGTCCGGTAATGGCGCGACCTATAAGAATGAAAACAACGTAACCGACACCTACAGCAGCACCGGTATCACGACCGATGGATCCATTTATCTCTACGGAGGCAACATCCAGATCTCCAATTCCGGCTCGGCTGGTAAAGGGATTTCTTCGGATGAAGACCTCGTCATCGGGGATGGGATTACGGAAGTCGTGTTGCAGGTGACCACCACAGGTAGCAAGATATTGGAATCAGGTTCCGGGCAGAATGCCGAATATGCAGAAGCGAAAACCATCAAGGCCGATCGTGATGTGGTCATCAACAACGGTACCATTACTTTATCGTCCAATGATGACGGGATCAAAGCAGAATCATCGATCACCATCAATGGTGGCTACGTGGAAATAAGCCGGTCTGTGGAAGGTATTGAAGCTCCTCTCATCACCGTAAATGATGGCGAGATCCTGGTTAACTCATCGGATGACGGATTTAATGCGACCATGGGGAATGGAGGTGAAGCCAATGACGGGAGTTTGCTTGAGATCAACGGAGGTAAAATAGCCGTCAGTGCTTCCAATGGCGATGGATTCGACAGCAACGGAAACATCAAGATGACCGGTGGGACGGCTGTAATTCACGGACCGCAGTCTTCACCTGAAGTCGGCCTCGATTTTAATGGCAACTTTGCCATTTCAGGTGGACTATTGGTGGTTTCCGGAACAAATTCCAATATGACCGAAGCACCTGATGCAACATCGGTCCAGTTTTCCGTTAAAGCAACTACGAATAACCGCATCAGTGCCGGAACGTTATTTCATGTTCAGGATGCCAGCGGTACCGAGCTTTTCACCTTTCATCCCGAACGTAATTATTACTCCATGATATTTTCAGCACCGGCCATTCAAAATGGTAACAGCCTTTCCATCTATACCGGTGGTACTTCTACCGGTACCGAATGGCATGGTTTGTATACAGGAGGTACTTATTCTGGCGGGAGCCTGAAAAAGACGTTTACGATTACAGGTAAATTAACCAATGTCAGTTTCTAATCTAAACCAGATGATACCGGTAATCACTGGATGACCATAACCGATTCTTTTTAGTTTCAACCTACCCGGGAAATAGGCGTCGCGAATCGCGGTGCCTTTATCATGCAAGGACTACGCGTTGACTTCAAGTTTGTAGCCGACCCCATGGGCATTGGAGATCTGGACGGCCGGATCATCCTTCAGTTTTTTACGCAGCCGGCTGATGAATACGTCAAGACTTCTACCAACCACGATCCCTTCGTCCTCCCAAACGGAAGCCATTAAATGATCTCGTGAAAGGACCTGGTTTGGCTGGCTGGCCAAAACCGAAAGCAGCTTGGTCTCCCGGTAAGTCAATTTGTGAGCCTGACCGGAAAGACGCAGCGTTTGCCGTCCCACATCCAGGGAGGCAGAACCGAACTGAATGCAGTTCGTAACCAGGTTGGCCTGAGATATTTCTTCGGCACTTAATTGCCCAAACAGGCGTTTCCTTTGTTTATAGATCACTGGCAAAATTAACCCCGCTGCAATCAAGGCGAGCATTCCAATCCATAAAGGGCGGTTGTTAA
>JAGQXC010000560.1 GCA_020436785.1 Saprospiraceae bacterium
GTAAAGAATCCTTAAAGTAGTGACCAATGGGCGCAATGTGTGATTTGACATGAAGCTACCGGTTTTTATTTTGAATTCTTTCTGAAAGTAATCAAACCGATTTAATCAGTCAATTGGAGTTGTCTGAAGAGTCAAATCTTTAGATCAAAGCTCCCTGATTCACGACAGCGACCGGAACTGATGCGATAAAGGGATTTAGATGCAAGATGCCTTACCTCGGTGACACAAAAATTATTTAAATTAGTCATAATAGTGTGACAGATGAAGTAACTCTTTGGAAAGCAAAGACTGGCACTACTTCGGCAGAGCCGGTTTGGCAGATACCTGGGTTATGCGATCGGTGAAATTATCCTGGTGGTCATCGGCATTCTGATTGCCTTGTCATTACTGATGTTCGCTATACCCGAATATTCTGGTTTCTGGCAGCGGATCCTTTTTATCGGTACTTTCGGTTGGTTGATCGGCGTCTTACACAACGTGAAATTGAATTCGAAGGAATAATGAACCAGTGGCTTCATCTACTTGCCTCAAATACCCGAATTTTAATACCATGAAATGTTTATCCAAAAGATTCACACCGGTGTTTTTAATCTGTCTGTTCGTTCTTCAGGCGAAAGCTCAAACTATTTACATCGAAAATGATGCGATCTCCAAAGAAATTACCTTTGGGAACTCGAAAATGAAATTGACGCTGAATTACGATCATCAATGCGTCCTTACCCATTGTTCCGTTAATGGTCAGGAAGTCATCTCAAGGGCAGGCGGAATATTTACCGAATTAAGAAGCAGTGAAACTTCATTCTCTTCCCGGTCCCTTGAGCGTGATCCGGTGATCAGAATCAAGGAGGGAAGGTTTGAAATTGACAAAATCAATTACGGGCCGGAACAGGCCGGGATCAAAGAGACCTGGCTTTTTCATATCTCGGATACCAATATTCGCTTCTCCATAGAACGTACTGTACGCCAGCCACTGGTTCTCCACGAAGCAGGGTTCCCCAGTTTTCAATTTGACCGGATCGACACCTGGGATGGTGCATTTCTTGGACATGGAGGCCTGGCCTGGTTTTATTTATTTAATCAGCCGGATTGCACCTATGGCGTCCACACCAATCAATCGGTATTTTGGAATGCGGACACGGGCAATGCGATGAAAATAGACGTTCAGGCTCCGGGCCAAACGGTGGCGATGAAATACAGCCGGTCAGATAAAGACCAATTGATCTACCAGGTGACGGTGGCTGCTAATGAAATGAACCCAAGGTATGAGAAAGAAAAACGAAGCCGTTTCATTCGTGGTAAAACCGATGTTTGGGACGACTTTACCCTGGCTCCTGGCAAATATTCACAGACCGTAACCCTGAGCTATGTCGATTACCATGACACATATGGAAGGGGAGATCTGGTTGGCCTCGACGGGCAGGAAGTATCGCAATTGTTGAACACCGTTGCGCGGATTGGCGTGATTGACCGCAACCTATTTGGAGGCAACAGCTGGCATACGCCCTATGGTCCGATCTGTCTTCATGAGCAGTACATCGCTCAGTTTGCGATCGGCATCAACGATCCGGCTTATGTCTCCGGTTACCAGCAATGCCTTGATTATTACCGTGACCATGCCATCCAACCCGATGGACGGGTCATTGCCCGTTGGGCCTACCTGGATGAAGATGCCATCCCGGGTACCGTCAACGAATGGGGGTTCTACGAGGCACAATGGGGCTATTTGATGGACTCGAATGCGGATTTTGTGGCCAATGTGGCCCAGGTATTCGATCTGACCGGTGATCTTGGATGGGTGGCCGGGCATAAGGAAACGTGTGAAAGAGCCCTTGACTATCTTTTGCGGCGGGACAGCAACGGCAACCACCTGGTTGAAATGATGACCAACTCCCAAACGGAGCGTCGTGGCAGTGACTGGATTGACATCATCTGGGCCTCTTTTGAAAATGCTTTTGTCAATGCCAAATTGTATTATGCCCTCACGCTGTGGTCCAGGGTGGAAGCACTATTGAATGATGAGGTAAAAGCAGCAGACTATGCCCGTTATGCA
>JAGQXC010000561.1 GCA_020436785.1 Saprospiraceae bacterium
CTTCTCCGGCATTGAAGGATATCAGTTTACCATGAATCTGAAGGGAATGACCTTCCTGGGATTTGAACCTGGCGTACTGGATGTAAAAGCCGAAAACTTCGGTTTGATCCAGCCGGAAAAGGGTGTGGTAACTACTTCCTGGAATGCCACCAAACCGGTGAACTATACGGACAAGGACGTACTGTTCAGCATCCGGGTTCGCGCCAACGAAAACGTACAGGTGAGCAAAGCCGTACAGTTCACTTCGGCCATCACCCGTGCAGAAGCATACCGTGCCGGTGACGAACCCTTGAATGTAGATGTTGCCTTTGTTGACGGTAAAAACGTCATCAACAGCAGCAGCTTCCAGTTGCTCCAGAACAATCCGAACCCGTTTGCAACAACAACCAACATCGGATTTGTATTGCCGAGTGCAGGAGAAGCTACATTGTCAATCCTGGATGTAACCGGAAAAGTAATCAAGGTATACACCAATGATTACGCCAAGGGTTACAACCAAATCCAGGTAAGCCGTAAAGAATTACCAGCTAGTGGAGTATTGTACTACAAACTCGAGTCACAAGACTACACAGCTACACGTAAAATGGTACTGGTTGACTAACAAAGACCAGTAGCCGATCGTATAAAATCGGTTTTTGGGATGGCCTCTCTCCAAGAAAGTTTGGAGGGGGGCTTTTCTCATTAACTATTTAACTTATATGATTTTCGATAATACGTTAAATTTGCATCTGTAAAATCGAGCCTGCAGATTATTTCCTATCTTTCCAACCGAATCCTCCCAATAGAAGCCGATTTCCTCGGAAAATTTGATTTTACCGCACCCTAAACCGTTATGTATGGAAAGATTTCAACTTCTGAAACTTAATTCTGCATGGCTGGTAAGAAGTATAAGCGTCCTGGCGCTGCTCCTGCTTGTTACCGCCTCTTCCTTCGCCTTCGAGATCTGGTGTCCCAAGGATACCTGGATCTGGGATGAAGACGTCCCTTATTATGATTATGAAAAGCCCGTCGTCAACTCCTACTATCATTACGATATCTGGGGACCATGGGTTGAAAAAAATATGAAATGTGGCGAAGGCTACATCAAGGTAACCTGGAAGATCAAGGACCATTACGGTGACTGGCATTATTGCTATCAGAACATTACCGTGAAAGCCAAGCATCACTACGGATCAATCACCGTTGATTGTCCTAAAGAAAAGACCATCTGGTGTGAGGATCTTCATTATCTGAAATATGAAAAACCTTACGTCCACTCCTATGGCCACTATGAGATTTATGGTCCCTGGGTGGATGAGCATCTCAACAGTTGTGGCGTTGGGAAGATTTTAGTCACCTGGAAGATCGTCGATGACTGCGGTCAGTGGCAGGAATGCCATCAATGGATTTGGGTCAAACAAAAAAGCAGTTACGACAGCTACTATGGTCCGGTGACCTGGTGGCCCAAGGACTACACCACCGATTATTGTCAGGGTGACCTGAGCCCCGATAATCTCCCGCACGGTTACGATTATCCTAAATTGGCTTCCGACGACCATGGTTGCAGCAGCCTCGGCATCAGTTATTCGGATGAAGTGTTTTATCCCTATGGCGACGCCGACTTCTGTTATAAGATATTACGTACCTGGAAAATCATCGACTGGTGCAGTTACGATCCCTACGATCACTATGGACACAAAGGCTTGTGGGAGCATGTCCAGTTGATTAAGATTCATGGTGGGGGAGAAGCGCCTGATTTGGAATGCCCGGATGATATTACCGTATCGGTGTCGGGTCATGATAATAAAGCTTATGTTTCCCTGGATCCGGTCGTTGCCAGTTCCGCCAACAGTTGTTCGGACAAATTATACGTAAGCAACAGTTCCAAATACGCCGATCATCCCGGCGCGGATGCCAGTGGATATTATCCCATCGGAGTCCATTGGGTGACATTTTGGGCGAAAGACGGATGTCACAATACCGCTGAATGCAAGGTAAAAATCACCGTGGAAGATCAGATCGCTCCTACGCCCTACTGCGTGGCCAGCCTGGTTACGGTCATTGCCTGGCATGAAGACGGTGTCTATACAAAACTGGATCCCAAGAAGTTTGATTTGGGAAGCTATGACAATTATACGGCGAAGAATAAATTGAAGTTTACCATGGATCCTCCCATACTAGAGTGTGGGGACCTGGACACGAATCAAGTCAAAATGTGGGTTGAGGATGAATTTGGCAATAAGGATTTCTGTTCGGTTCAGATCATTCTCCAGGATAATATGGGCATGTGTCCCCGGGATTCCACGGCGGGACTTTACAGCATTTCCGGAAACATTAAAACCGAATCAGGGACTCCGGTAGAAAACGCCATCGTTTCCTTTGCCAATTCCGACACGGTGTCAACGGTTACTGCCAGCAATGGTACTTACCAGTCGTTGTTATTGCGTCCGGAGCAATCGTATGCGGTCATTCCGACCAAGGAAGCGCATCCAATGGATGGAGTCAATACCCAGGATTACATCCTATTGTATCAATATGTCATGGGGAATGCCACCCTCGATTCACCGTACAAGATCATCGCTGCGGATGTAAATGGGGATCACCAGGTGAATTTCGACGATGTTTTTGCATTGGGATCGATGATTCTGAGCAAGGACGAACACATGCCACAAGGGATGCATTCATGGCGGTTTGTCGACGCGCATTATACATTTGCGCATCCGTCCGATCCTTTCCAGGATGATTACCATGAATACATGACCGTATCTTCCCTGGAAGATCATATGGATCATATGGACTTCATTGGCATCAAAATCGGAGATGTGGATGGATCACTGGGTAAATTGGAAGCCCGTGAGGAGAACGACACGCAATTGATCAGGGATATGATGAATCGCTTGCCGTCTCAGGCTCGTGAATTAAAAGCAAAAGTTTATCCCAACCCATTCCAGCAAGAGGCCATCCTGGAAATTGAATCACCACAGCTCGAACAAGCGACCATTCTGGTTCATGATGTAACCGGTAAGACCATCTGGCAACTTGAGCAAATGTTACAACCTGGCGCCAATCAGATTGGCCTACCGGGTAAAACAATGGCTCAGGAAGGCATTTATTACTACCGGATAGTCACTGGAACGGGATCAGTAACTGGAAAAGTGTTAAAGGTAGATTAGAACCGGTTTATTTCTGGCCCGCTAACGAGCCCTTTCAAAGTGATCTTTGAAAGGGCTTTTTTTATTATGTGTATTGAGGTCTAACATTATACACATTATAAAATAAAATAATATAAAATAAACTTCCTATAAAATACCGATTATCAGGTATTGGTAGCTCAAACACATTACATAAATTTGTAATGTATAATCTTTTACGTCATCATGCGATACACGTATGAGATTATTCTAATTTGTTGTCCCTTCCTTCCCAAAAGCAGCAAACAACCTATTTGCAAACCTTATAGGCCGGCATTAACATAACCAGGTCTAAACGAATGATTATGGAATCTATCTTTAACCAACGAAGGAAGATGTGGGTACTTCCGCTGCTTGTCTTACTCAGCATTAACACTCACCTAACAGCTCAAGTTATTTGCCCATGCACCCCGATCAATGTGTATGCGCCCTCGTCGTTAACTTGTGACTATACTGTGACACTAAGCGATTTTTTACCGGCAAATCCCATGATTTGTCTGCCGCCACTGGATTTTTTACTGCTGGATGCAAACGGTCAGGTGGTGCTGGACAATACGCTGGATTCGGTGGGTGCTACCTTGACCTACCGACTCGAATTTGACCTGCTTGGCCTGGACACATGCCGGCAGATCATCACCCTGCTGGATACGTCCAAGCCGGTGATAGATTATCCGAGCATGGATACGGTTTCCTGTGTTCTGCCGGTCGATTCCTTTCCTCACCTCAGTGAAGGAGATGTCGTTGATTGTTCCGATGTCCGGATTACCCAGATCGGTGATTCCGAGCTGGATCTGATCGGTTGCAGTGATCCTGTGATCTACGCCAAATATTATCGTTTGTGGCAAATCGAGGACGGAAGCGGAAACATCACTTTGTTCCGGGACACCATTTGTGCGGCACGTGCCGATTTGGCGGACATTGTATTCCCCGCCAGCATTGTTGCCGATACGTTCCTCCTTTGTGAATCGTTCGATACCAGTGTAGCGGCGACCGGATGGCCCTTGCTGGATACCATTCCGGTAACCGGCGCCAATCCCAACTGCAACTTATGGGTCTTCTACAGAGATTCGGTCATGACATTAAATTGTCCTTCGAACCGTAAAGTGTTAAGGAGGTGGACCCTGATGGATGATTGTGGCGGCATGCCCGGCATACTCGAGTACACGCAAGTCATTGAAATCAAGGATACGGTTGCTCCGAGTGCGATATTACCCGATACGTTATATGCCAGCACCGGTTTAGCCGGATGCTACGGGGATTTTACGGCTCCGTTGCCATCGATGCTCCGGGATAACTGCGCCGATTCGGCAGACGTCGGAATCGAAATTATTTGGTTGGAGGGTCCGCAGTTAGCCGGCCCCGACCGCCGTTTTACTTCCGTTCCTCCCGGTACTCACCGGATCGAATATACCTTCCGGGATGGATGTGGAAATTTCAGCCGGGATACGATCATTTTGATCATGGAGGATAACACCCCACCAGCCGTTGTGTGTAAAAATCTCACCTTCCAATTCAATGAAGGATACAATGAAATTGTTGCGCCTGCATCGATGTTTGACAATGGTTCGATGGATCTGTGCGGTGGACCGGTCTATTTGAAAGTGCGCCGGATGGATGTGCCAGCATCTTCCTGTACCACACTCGATAATCCCGGTTATCAATTTTCCGATAACATCCGTTTTTGTTGTACGGACGTGGATACGACCGATGACTTATCGCAACCGATCATGGTCTTGTTGCGGGGTTATGACATCTATCCCGGTGCCGGGCCGATCCCGGATGACACCCTCTCCGGACATTATGCCCAATGCATGGCCATGGTAACCATTCTCGATAAAGCAGCGCCGACGATCAGTTGCGGTGTAGCTGACACCATTGATTGTAGTGAGTATCCGTTACTCGCCGGATTGCGTGAGCCTACCGTGAGTGACAATTGTGCCGATCCGACCCTGACCCTGATCAGTACCAACACCGCTGAACTGGATGCCTGCCATACCGGCACCATTTACCGGGTTTGGGAAGCCAGTGACATTTCCGGTAATTCAGCCCGTTGTACCCAGATTATCGTCGTTGAAAATAATGACCCGTTCGACGCCAATAACCCGGATCACCTGGTCTGGCCGGGAGATACCGTACTGTATGGTTGCGGAACAGCTTACGATACAACTATCACCGGTTCACCACATATCTATTACGACGGTTGCTCGCAAATCGCTTACCGGTATTACGATGAAGTATATGAAAGCATCACAGGAGTCTGTCTGAAGATATTACGTTATTGGAAAGTACTTGATTGGTGCCAGTTTGAAGGCAGTGAATACGATCCTTTTGATCCAAATGTACCAGGCACCTGGCGGCATTTGCAGGTTATTAAGATCATGGACTCCATACCACCTCGGTGGGTTAGCCCGATTGCTGACGTAACGGTCAACATAGAGGATGGTTGTGGTCCAGTACACGCGAGTCTGGCGGCCATTGATGCCGACGATTGTACCAGTTCGATCAGGTACCGGTATACGATTGATTATGGTAACAATCACACCATTGATACAACCGGAAAGACCAACCGGATTGAGGGTACCTTCCCCATGGGCGAGAGTTTGGTGACTTTATATGCAGATGACGGATGCGGTAACATCATTGATACCTCATTCATTGTGACGGCTCGGGACAATAAACGCCCCACACCGGGATTGGAAAGTCTGATTACCACATTGATGTCTCCGGCGGGCATGATTCAGGTGCCGGCTTATAAATTCAACAAGTCCAGTTTTGACAATTGCACTCCGGACGAGGATTTACTCTACGCCTACTCCGACGATCCGGCCGATTCGCTACGGACCTTTACCTGTGCCGATCTGGGATTGCAACTGGTAACGATCTATGTTTTCGACGGCTCCGGCAATTACGACTTCGCCATCGATGTGCCCCTGACCATTCAGGATAATAATAATGCATGTCCCGGACCTACTCCCAGTGGAGACCAGGGCGAAATCAGCATTGTTGGTAAAATTACCACCAGTGCAGGAAAGGCGGTCGATCAAACCGATGTTTACATGCGCGATGAAGCAGCTTCCGAACATCCGGTTAGCACCAACATCCTCGGTCAGTATGTATTTAATAAGGTGCCCGTGAACCACAATTACCAGATCAAGCCGGTGAAAAGCATCAACCCGCTCAATGGCGTTTCTACCCTGGATGTCGTCAAAATCATGAAGCACATCCTGGGTGTGGATAAACTCAATGATCCCTATCAACTGCTGGCTGCGGATGTTAATTTCTCTGGCCAGGTTAACGGCGGTGATGTCATCGACCTGCGTAAGATCGTACTGGGCTTGACGGAATTCAAGGATCAGCGTTCGTGGATATTTGTTAATAAGAACTATCAGTTTAAGAATGAGCTGAACCCATTTGAGGAAAATTATCCGCAGTCCTACACCATTCAACAGGCAGCGGCAGATATGCAGGTGAATTTCATCGGCGTGAAGATGGGTGACGTGGATAATACGGCCATTGTCGGGCAACTGGCGCAGGCAGAGATCCGTTCCAATCCGGTATTGCCCATCTATTTCAATGCACCCTTTCTGGAAGCTGGTAAAGACTATCAGATCCGATTGACGGCAGATGCTTTGCAGCAGGTTTGGGGAGGACAGTTTGCTCTTTGGCTCGATCCAACTGTTGCGGCTATCGTTGAGGTACAGGCCGATGGTGTTCTGAAGTCAGGTACGATGAATGATCGTGCACTCCAGGATGGTCTGATCAAGTACAGTTTTGTGCAACAGAAACCTGCCGGGGTTGATCAGGGTGAAGTCTTGTTGACCCTGACCATACGGGCTCAACAAACGACTAATCTGGAAGGACACCTGCAGTTTGTCAATCAAGAACTTGCCGCAGAAATCTATCAGCAAGATCAGACCAGTGAACTGGTTTTGGTTCCGGGTCAGCCAGGAACCGAAGGGATGCGATTGGCCCAAAACCGGCCAAACCCATTTGCTGACCAAACGATCATCGATTACTTCCTTCCGCAATCTGCCAACGTTCAGTTGACCGTGGTAGATCTGGCCGGAAAGCAGGTCCTGAACCGTCAGTTGGATGGCAACAAAGGGCTGAATTCAGTGGTCATCGCAGGCAGCGATCTGCCTCAGCAAGGAATGTATATCTACATGATTCGCACGAATACAGGATTGTTACAAAACAAGATGATCTATCTACACTAAAATAAAATTTATCACTTCAATTTAAACGACCGGTTTTATGAAAACGAAATGGTTTTACCAATGGATGTCTCGAACCCCGGGAACCAGGGTGCAGCATGCCGGCCTGATGGTGGTACTTTTGAGTATTCTCACGGTGCAGACAATGTTTGCAACGACCACGAATGCGCTCAGAGAACCTATAGGCCCTGTTGCGTCCACGGATTTCCCCCGTTCAGGCATTGAAAACCCAGATCCTGCTTTTGGCTGGTGTTACGATGTAATTGTTTATCTGGATGGATCCGGATACGGAAACCTGACGGTTGCTGATGCCTTAAACGATTCCCAGGCAAACGCCTCCGATTACATCCTGACGGTCAAGGGCAATCATGGAAGTAACCTCTTTACCTGCAGTAATCTTGGCGAGCGGATTTCGTATGTGATCCGTAATAAAAGCAACAATTTCACGTGCACCGGCTGGGTGAAGGTGATGGATACCCTGGCGCCGCAGATTAGCTGCAGCGGTGGCGGCACCTACTTTTGCCAGGATGCACTTGATGAAGTCAAGCCTACGGCAGTTGATAATGACAATTGCGGTGAATTGTCTTTCACGTTCAAGGACAACATGACGATGAATCCCGATTGCCGGGACATGGTTCATGCCCTCACCATCACACGCGTCTGGACGGTCACTGACCGCAGCGGCAATTCCGCATCATGCACGCAAAACTTTACTATTTCCCGGCCGAGTGTGTTTGCGGTCGAAATTCCCAAGAATATTGTTTTAGAATGTCCGGTAGTCAATACCGATCCTGCAGTGACAGGGGTCCCAACCATAAACGGTAAACCATTTACACACTTATGTGGAGCTATTTACTCTTATAAAGATCAAATCAAAAAGGAATGCGGCAATACTTACGTCATCTGGCGTAAGTGGTTCATCACCGAGTGGTGTACCAAAATCGTACGTGAACAGTATCAGGTCATTACGGTCGTTGATCGAACACCTCCGACTGCTGTATTTGCCGATACCATTGAAATCAGTACGGACCATCATTCCGCCATGGCCACCTATATGGTCATGGGACCGGCCTCCGTCGAAGACGCCTGTTCACCACAGGTCTCCGTGACAGCAGTTATCGACAACAAAGTAATCGTCGATAAGGGAGCAAAGGTTCAGTTGAAGAAAGGATACCACACCATCAAGTATGTGGTTAAGGATGGCTGTGGCAACGAGACCATGGGGAGTACAGTGATCCATGTCTATGATAACGAGCCGCCACAGATCGTATGTCACGACATTACCGTCGAAGTGGCGGTGGATTCATTCTCTACCGTATGTCTGGATGATCTGCCTATCTCAGCGACCGATAATTGCGGTGATGTGGATCTGTCTATTCGTAAGGATGAAGACTTGTGTAATGACGGCATCAACGATCTGGTCTATAAAGATTGTGTAACCTTCTGCTGTGACGATGAATCAATCACTTACGTTACGGTTAGAGGGATCGACCCGGTTGGCAACGTCAGTACCTGTCGCTTCCGGGTGACCGTGGTAGGTACCGGTGGCGGTGTGCCGAACATCTCAGTGTTGCCGGCAACTGACACCATAACTTGTGGTCAAACCATTCAGTGGGCAACACCAACCATCGAATCGATTTGTGGAATCGATGTAAATATTCTCATCGATACCATCGAAAACAGTCTTTCGGTTTGTGGAGTGGGAGCGATTACCCGCCGTTACATTGCGGTAAACACCAGCAATGGATTGCGTGATACCGCTACTCAACGGATCGTGGTGATCAATGAAAATCCATTTACCGTAGCTAACATCGTTTGTCCGGATGACCTGGACATCATCGGTTGTTCTGTAGATGATGCCATGAATTTGCCCGATTTGCAATATACAGGCCTTTCCAGCCTTGACTGTTATGAGATCGACACCACGTACCGGGTTACTACGAGCAGTTCACCACAGTTCTGTATCATCCTGACCCGTAACTGGACGATTTTTGATCTCTGTCAGCCGGATTCCTTCTGGACATGCACCCAGACCATCCGGATCAATGATACGACGGCGCCGGTCCTTTCCGGTCCCAGGGATATGACCATTTATTCGGATACACTCTGTCAGGCACCGGTTAATCTTGATTCGGTGGTTGCGATCGATTGTGATCCGAACGTGATCATAACCAACAGCTTTGGCGGTGGACCGAAGGTGGATACGATTCTGCCGGTTGGGGAGTATGTGATCTCCTTCTATGGTCTGGATAATTGTGGAAACCGGGATACTCTTGACGTCAGTGTCAGCATTCTGGATACTGTGCCGCCAACCTTGGTGTGTAAAGATTCAACGATCAATTGTGGGGATCCAATTCCGCAAGTCTTCTTTGTGACCTCGGACAATTGCATCACTACATCGGTGAACCTGATTTCCAACACATCGGAAATGGATGATTGCGGTAAAGGCCGCATCCTACGGGTCTACGAAGCAAAAGACGCTTCCGGCAATAGCACCCGGTGCACACAAACCATTACCATTTCCGGTTCCGGCCTGTTTACCGAAACCGATATACATTGGCCGGCCACGCCGGTTACGCTGACCGATTGTCCGGATCCGGCAAACCTGAATACGGGCACAACCGCTGTAGATACAGCTGGTAAACCGTGCATCAGTGTGTACGTGTCGAGTTCAGACTCAATTGGTAAATCTGACTCATTCTGTCTGATCATCTACCGGACCTGGACAGTAATTGATTCCTGCAATCTCGATCCGGCTTCCGGATTGGGTCGTTGGGATTCGGTTCAGGTCATTCAGATCAACGACAATACACCGCCGGTTCTGAGCGGACCTTCCGACATAACGGTGGGTTCCGGACCAAACTGTACGGCCCAGGTAACACTGGATACCGTGACGGCGTCCGATTGCGATCCTTTTGTGCAAATCACCAACAGTGAAGGTGGAGGTGCGGTTTACAGCGGAACACTGCCGGCGGGCGTCAACACCATTACTTTCTTTGGTCGTGATTCTTGCGGAAATGTGGATAGTCTGGTGGTTCACGTTACGGTGACGGATACCATCCCACCGGTACTTGCCTGTTCGGGTGATGTGACGGTAACCTGCGGCGGACCCGTTAACGGCATAACGCCGGATGCAACGGATGCGTGTGGTCAGGTCGTTTCCATCACGAAAGACTCTACCATCCTCAGTGGTCCGTGTGGCCGTGATACGGTGGTCTATCGCTTCATTGCGATCGATGACAGTGGTAACCGGGATACGTGCAGTTACCGGGCCATCTTCCAGCCTGCCGAGCCATTCTCCTGTAGTTATGTGGATCTGGCTATGGATACGATCCGTTTAAACAGTTGCACAGCCTCGACCCATCCGGATAGTCTGCCCGGTTCCCGCCCAACGGTTGATCTTCGCGGCGCATGTTATGCCGTTGAGATTACCTGGGAAGACGAGACCCTATCCAATGGTGGCGCACAGTGCCTTCTTGAGGTACGCAGAACCTGGCATATTGTAGACACCTGTGGTGGGGCAAATGATTCCTGCTCGGTGGTTCAGATCATCGAAGTGGAAGACCAGGACTCCCCAATTCTTACCGCACCGCGAGACACGTGTGTTTTTGCACCGGATACAGCCAGAGGGTACGTAATCGTTACCTTACCGGCTGCCACGGCGGAAGATTGTGATCCGGATGTACAGATTACCAATGATTTCAACAATCAGGGGGCAACCATTTCGGATACTTTCTATCTGGGTCAGACGCTGGTGACCTTCTATGCACAGGATGCCTGTGGCAATCGCGATACGGCGACAACATTGGTGGAAATCAAGGACGTTACGCCTCCCCAGTTCGCTTGTCACAAGATTTTCCGGGAAGTCAGTAATGATCCGGTCCCGACGGTTGTCGTACGTCCATTGGAATTCATCTCCAATGTAACCGACAATTTTACCGACAGCACGAATATTTGGTTCTCATTTTCATCAAACATCAATGATACGCTACGTACGTACACCTGCGATAGTGTGGGATTACTCTATGTCACCATTGTAGGAACGGATGCCAGTGGCAATCAGGACACCTGTTTGACACTGATCCGGGTGCTTGATACGCTTGGTTTTTGCCCGACACCTTTCGTAACCATCGGCGGGTCGATCCTGACACCGGATGGAAAGGTTGTCGAGGACGTGGAGGTTCAAGCACGGGGTGACGAACCGGGCAAGGCGATGTCTGATGAATATGGCATCTATGAAATCAACCAGATTAAAGAAGGTCAGGATTATGCGGTGACTCCGGTTAAACAGGACGATCCCCGAAACGGCCTTTCCGTACTGGATCTGATTGTATTGAAGAAGCACATCCTGGGTATCCAGGAGTTTACCAAGCCGGAGCAATTCCTGGCTGGCGATATTGACATGAATGGCAGCCTTTCGACCCTTGATGTTTTCCAGTTGCAAAAATTACTGGTGGGTGCGATCGACCATTGGGAACATGGTCAATCCTGGAGATTCTATACGGCGGATTACCGGTTCGCGGATCCGTTGAATCCATGGACAGATGCCATACCTGAATCCATTTTGATACATGATATGCAGCGATCCGCCATGCATTCAGACTTTATCGGGGTGAAACTGGGTGATTTTGACGGATCCGTCAGGACCACACACTTCCAACAGGCCGATATCCGTAGTAACCTGACCACCAATTGGCATCTCACCAACCAGCATTTCCAGGCCGGTGAACTCGTTACGATCCCGGTTTATGGGGATAATGGGACCTGGCAAGGTTGGCAAGCCAGTCTGGCATTTGCCAATTCCGGATTGGAATTGATCCGGGTGGATGCGGGTGACGCATGGCGGGATGCCTTTGACTATTTTGTCGATGATAGCGGCATCCAGGTCATTGGAGCTTCTGCCAGTCCAATAGTTGTTCGTCAGGATGAACCGTTGTTTACCCTGACCTATCTGGCACATGCTGCAGGCCGGGTGGATGAAGCCATCCAGCTGCAACGTTCGCATTTGACTCCGGAAGCTTATCAGGTAAATGATGAGCCCGCCATCATCCAATTGAATTTTGATGAGGAAAGCGTACCGGAAGCGAAATTTGAATTGTTCCAGAACCAGCCCAACCCATTTGCCGAGTACACCGAGATCCGGTTCTATGTACCGTTGACTTCGGAAGTGAGCCTGAAAGTGTGGGATGCCACCGGCCGGGTATTGGTTGATGAACACCAAAGTTACAACAAAGGAGTCCATCAGGTCCATTTGGACAGTGAGCTGAATGGTGCCCAGGGCGTCTTGTATTATCAAATCCAGTCGGGGAGCTACGTAGTTACCCGTAAGATGATCAGAATAAACTAAGCGTTTAACTTAGTTCGTTGTTCGTTGGTTAAGCCCCCAGGTAATCGTATCTGGGGGCTTTCTTGCTTTCAGCGGCAACAATTGCCAAGTTTTTGTCATTTAAATAATTGAAAAACAGATATATATAAATAACATAATATCATAAATCAATAATTACCACTGTTGCGGTATAAGTTCATATTAATGAAATCCTATATTTGTATTGTCTTAGCAAATAAATAAGTGTTTATAGCAAGACAATTTAATATTTAGAACCTTCTTGTAGTTTTCTTTCCTGAGGTGTTAATCTAGAACCTAGATTCGCTACCAACCTTTTACTGTGCGATAATAGACCTAGTACGTCTGTGGGCAAACCTGAGCCCCGGGCGATCGCGAGTTTTTTCATCGAGCCGGGCCATACGTCTTGCTCCAAGCATATTTATTATTTAATAACTCTTAAACTAGGATCTCATGAGGAAAACTAACTCTCTTAAGTATCGCACTGCTATTGGAGAGTTCGTCCCAATAGTTAGTAAACTAAGGGCACTCGCCACGGGGACGCTGCTGTTGCTACTGGCCGTATTTAGTGGTCAGGTACAAGCACAGGAGTGTCCGATGGGCTGTACGGACATTAACCTTTCACTGGACACCATGCAGGGTGGTACGGTGAGGGTTGTACCTTCAATGATCATTGCAGACATGCAATTGCCAGGTTGTGATGACCTGTCGGTCGATCTGTATGATCAATTTAATCGCAAACTGACCAATCCGGAGGTCAACTGTAACTACATCGGCCAATTGATGACCGCTGTCGTTATTGATGGAAACACCGGCAACAAATGCTGGTCCAACATCAAAGTTGAAGATAAAGCTGGTCCCAACCTCGGTTGTGTAGTAGACACCATCTACTGCACCGAATTGCCGTTGGTTGAAGCAGGATTAGACCGCTTTCCTTCCGGTGTTGCATATGACAATTGCGATCCACTGACTGGTTATCCGGTGGTTATTTCCATGAATTACACGGAATATCCGTGCGATTCAGCTTTAGCTGGTTTGGCAGTTCGCCGCATCGTAGCGCGTGATCGTTGGGGTACGGTTGCTGATTGCAACGACACCTTCTACGTTCAGCGTGTTCCGTTGGATAGCCTTGTCTGTCCTGCGGATACCATGTACGAATGTTATGCCGCCGATACCCTTTACACCACCATCGATGGCAAAAAGGTGATCAATCCGGATTACTCCGGGGTTCCCAGCGCCATCGTAGACGGAGACACCATCCCGTTGTATCCGAATGGTTCCATCTGCAAAATGTATGGTTCATTCAACGATCATGAATGGGAAATCTGCGGCAACGGTAAGAAAATCCGCCGCACCTGGGAAATTGTAGACTGGTGCCGTGATACGGTATATACCTGTGTACAATGGATTAAGATCATGGATACGCTGCGCCCGACAGCTGATCCGTACGCAGATGTTACTGCCATAGCGCTGCCACACGATTGCCAGGGAAAAGTTGTCTTCCCTTATCCGACTAAAATTGAAGATTGCTCGGATATCGCACGGGTACGTGTTGAAGTGGAATACAGTGCACCGGGCCACCAGGGAACGCCCTCCATCTTCTCCGAAGTTTTCGTTCCTGGTGTTGCCGTACAAACCTATCTGCCTGCCGGATGGTTTGAAGGTACCATCTACATCACCGATGCCTGTGAACAGACCCTGGAATTGCCTTTCAGAGTCCACGTACTGGATGAAACTCCTCCGATTCCGGTCTGTGATGAAATCACCCAGACAACGCTGGATCCCAATTCTTGCTGGGCACGTATTTACGCCACCACCTTTGACGATGGTAGCCACGACAATTGTTGCCCCACCTTGCACTTCTCCGCTGCTCGTATGAGTGATGTGACAGAAGCTCGCAATTACTGGGAAACCAACCTGAAAACCATTTTTGGTCTGAACAATTACAACCGTTATTACGCTGAAATTCAGAAATTTATCAACGTATGGTTGGATTGCAATGTATTCAACGATTATGTTGAATTCTACGGATGTGAAGACGACGATCAGGTTGTAACGCGGGTTTATTCCACCTGCCACATCGAGCGGGTATACGATCCGCATTTGTACGGTTCTTCCAAGCAGAAGTTCTATTGCAACTTTACATACGATGGTTATGCCAAACTGGTTGACAGTTTGAAGACGGCTGATCAGGTCGGAAGCGCCATCATCGATGCCATTGAGCACATCGGCGATCCTCAATTCAGCTGGAACTACTACAGCGAATGTATGACCCAGGTACTGGTTGACGACAAGGTTCCACCGGTATGCCTGCCTCACGAAGACGTTACGGTTTACTGTGACGGCGTAACCTACGGAAGTGGTACCAACAAATTCGCAGAATGCAACTCGTATGCTTCTCCGGATTTTGCCAATCATTACAGCTCAAACAGCCCGTATGACAACTGCGATACGTGTAAATACTGGCTGGAACTGGATGACCTGGATCTGCGGGTAGACCCGTTGTCCTATTTCCATACTCCGGAAATCAAGGAGAATTGTAGCGACTATACCGTTGATAGCACGACCACCGGTCCGATATCTCTGGATAACTGCAACAGCTATTTCGAACGGACCTGGGTGATCACCGACAATTGTGGTAATTCAACGACTTGTTCACAACGGGTTTATGCCGAACACCGTTCGGACTTTGAAGTGATCTTCCCGAGAGATACCATACTGACATGTATCCGTAACATGAGCCTGGATGCCGATCCTGATTTGCTGGGTCGTCCGATCATCAGCGATGACGATTGTGAGCAACTTGGCGTACGTTACGTGGACGAAGAATATGAAATCGTAGCCGGTGCTTGTTTGAAACTGTTACGTACCTGGACCATCATTGACTGGTGTGCCTATGATCCCGATTCCAAATACCACAGTCTGGATATTTGCGCTGATCCGGGAATGATTGCCTCCGAAGGTCGTCCGCAAATCAACCGTCACCTGAAAGACAACGGCGATGGTTACATGACCTATACCCAGGTGATCAAGTTGATCAACACCATTGCTCCTACGCTGACCGATACGACTGTCGATGTGGTTTGTGCATCGGATGCCAATACCTGTGAAGGATCGGCAACCATCTCCATGTCGGCCAGTGATGACTGTTCTTTGGGTGCCGACTTGAAATGGACCGTATTGTTGTCCTATGAAGGTGGACCGGAAGAGCGCGTGCCGGGACAGGATGTCCAGTTTGGAAACACAGCCACCATCAGCGACGACTTCGCTGTGGGTAGCTATATTGCACACTTCATCGTTTCCGACCGTTGCGGCAATCAGGCTGAAGCATACATTCCTTTCTATGTAGGACTGTGCAAGAAGCCGACACCTTATTGCCATGACCTGATCATCACCCTCATGCCGGTTGATACCAACAAGGACAATGATCCTGATCTTGGTATGATCGAAGTTTGGGCCAGTGATTTTGACGCCGGTAGCTATGGATACTGTGGACAGGACGTGATTGCCTACTCCTTCAGTGCAGATACGACCGATAAGAGTCGCGTATTGGATTGCAGCAATGTAGGACGCCAGACCATGGAACTTTGGATTACCGACGAATACGGTAACCAGGACTTCTGTACGGTCACCCTTGATGTACAGGACAACATGGGCGCTTGTACCAGCCCGGACAATGCCAATGGCAACATCGCCGGTCGGGTGGTCACCGAAACGCAGGAAGGTGTCGCACAGGTCAATGTTCAATTGAAAGGTGCCACGACCAACCCCATCAATACCGGTGTGGAAGGTATGTTTAACTTCGGTTCAATGCCATTGGGTGGTAAATACTCACTGGTACCGGATAAAAACATCAATCCGGTGAATGGTATTTCAACCCTTGACCTGGTATTTATCCAGAAGCACATCCTGGGTTACGAGAAATTGAATTCTCCCTATAAGATCATCGCAGCAGACATCGACCACAATGGTTCGATCACGGCCAGTGACCTGGTTCAATTGCGCCGCCTGATCCTGGGTATTGATGACAGCTTCAAGTCCAATACCTCCTGGAGATTCGTCTCTTCAACCTATGAGTTCAAGAATCCGGAAAATCCGCTGAATGAGCAATTCCCGGAATCCTACGACATCAGTACATTGAACAACAACATGGTCGTTAATTTCGTCGGTGTGAAAATTGGTGACGTCAACGGATCCAACAGCCCGAATGAATTGCGGAAGACAGAGATTCGTACCAATGAATCACTGACCTTTACCATGCCGCAATTGAGCTACAAAACCAACGATGTGATTGAAGTACCGGTAACTGCCGAGAACTTCAACAACATTGACGGATACCAGTTTACGCTGGAATACAACCGCGATGAACTGAAGTATGCAGGCATCCAACCGGGTGTCCTGAATGTAACCGAATCCAATGTAGGCCTGAAACATTCCGACAAAGGACTGATCACGACCAGCTGGAACGATGCAGAATCGGTAACCTACGGTAAAAATGACGTGCTTTTCACCATTGCCTTCCACGCTGTGGCCAATGGTAATCTTGAAGAAGCCGTTCAACTGAACTCGAAGGTGACTCCTGCTGAATCCTACAATTCCTGGGCTGAAGTCCAGGGTGTAGACCTGGCATTCAAAGCCAATGGTCAAATCGCCAGCAATGGATTTGCACTGTATCAAAACAATCCGAACCCATTCAATACGAATACGGTGATCGGATTCAATTTGCCTGAAGCTTCCAATGCAACCTTGAAAATCATGGATGTAACCGGTAAGCTGATTAAGCAGATCGATGGAGAATACGTCAAAGGCTTCAACCAGATCACGATTGATAAGTCGGATCTGCAAGCCACCGGTATCCTCTACTATCAGCTTGAAACAGGCAAATTCACGGCAACGCGCAAAATGATTATTGTCGAATAATTCTGTTTTGCTCTAAGAGTTTACTGTTTTTGGGATGGGACCCCTCTCCGTAAACGTTCGGAGGGGGTCTTTTTTTTGGGGTAATGCGAAAAAGTATGGGTACGATCATAGGGAAGATATGGTCGGGATGGTCGAGATGATTAGAGGCCTAGCAAAGAACGGCCGCCTCGCAGGCATGATGTGGGGAAAGTGGAAAATTGAAAACAGTAAACTCTTGGAGCCTTTGTAGCGTTTATGGCAATGTTATGGACGGACGAATTTTGGCCATCGATTTCGGAGTAAAAAAGTGCGGACTGGCGGTGACCGACCCTTTGCAAATAACCGCACAGCCGTTAGGCACCGTTGCTACGGGGACCTTGATGGACTATTTGACCAGTTATTTACAGCGGGAAACGGTTGTTTCGTTTGTAGTGGGTGATCCATCCTTACACACACCGGAAGGCCATACCTTATTGGTATCCATTGACCGGTTTCTCGAAGGGTTGGGCAAAGCCTTTCCTCAGATTCCGGTTTATCGGCAGGATGAGACGTTGACGTCGCAGAAAGCACGTGAAATTATCCTGCAAAGTGGAGTGAAGAAGAAGAAAAGAAGGGACAAGACACTGGTAGATAAAGTAAGTGCCGTACTCATCCTCCAGGAATATCTGGGGCATCTCTGAGGTCTTTATTAATTTTGCGATATCATTACCATTATAGATTCTATGATTTTACCTATTGTGCTCTACGGAAATCCGGGTTTGAAGAAAAAATGCACGCCCATTGATGCGGAATATCCGGAGCTCACCGATCTGATTGAAAATATGTGGCAAACCATGTATCAGGCACATGGTGTGGGACTGGCTGCGCCCCAGGTTGGTCTGAACATCCGTTTATTTGTCGTAGATACCACCCAAACGGCCAAAGAAGAGAAGGATAAAGCAGAAAGCATCAAGCAAGTGTTCATCAATGCTGAAATGATAGACGAATTCGGGGAACCTCTGGATTATGAGGAGGGTTGTTTGAGCATCCCCAATATCCATGGTGATGTTACCCGGCCGGAGTCGATCAGCATCCGCTACCTGGATCCGGAATTTAATCTGCATACGGAAACATATACCGGAATGAATGCCCGGGTGATCCAGCATGAGTACGATCACATCGAGGGCATCCTCTTCACTGAAAAACTAAAACCCCTGAAACGGGCCCGCCTGGCAAAAAAACTGGATAAGATCAAGAAGGGCATCGTCGACTGTGATTATAAGGTAAAACGGTAATTCCAGGGGAGCATTTCGATGTATTTGTTCTTCTTCCATTTAGCTCGATTTTACCAATACCCCATACCTACTGGCGAGTGCTTCGCCGCGGTCAGCATTGCACCACCCCGTACCTACTGACGAGCGCTTCGCCGCTGTCAGCATTGCATCACCCCGTATCCCGTACCCCGTACCCGAGTCAATAAGTTAATGTGTTGATTTGTTAATGTGTTAATCTGCTGTGGGCTGTCAACCTTAATCAGGCATGGTTCACATACCCCATACCCCATACCTCGCACCCCATACCTCGTACCACTATCCTCAATTCGCTGTACGCGGTTCGCTATTAATTTGATTCCTTCTCCTTTTCCTTTCTCCATTATCCTTTGACCCCATACCTACTGACGAGCGCTTCGACACCGTCAGCACACCCCTCCGACGTCCACTCACTCTCCCACACCGCA
>JAGQXC010000084.1 GCA_020436785.1 Saprospiraceae bacterium
ATTGGCAGAACGACCGATTATGACTTCACGTTCCTTTGGTGAGGCGGGCTTCTACAATTCACTTCGTACCAAATCCCAGTACCGGCAGCATGTCAATTGATATCTTAGGCCACGACAATTATGCACTTGCCATTCAATTTGACCTTCTGAAGGCCATCCATGGTCATTTGCCTTCTTTACGGATCATCAGCAATCTCCCGGCGGTAGAAAATCCATTACGAGATGTTCCGTTCTACCTGCCCGGAGACGTGTTTGAATCCCTTGAGGCCGCAAAATGGCGGGACAAACCGGATGCAAAACTTCTGCTTGGAGCCATGACCGGAAAGACCATGTTACGGATCCATGATTTCTTTAACCGTCTGGGGGATCTGTCGCCATCGCGATTTTTAACCCTGGTGCACCCAGCAGCCGTAGTTCCCGAAAGCGCTCAGCTAGGCCATGGCTGTACCATCGAACCAGGAGTGGTCATTTCATCCTTTACGAATCTTGCCGACTTCGTTTGGGTCAAACGACAAGCCTCGATCGGACATCACACCCGCATTGCATCCTTCACCAACATCAATCCCGGGGTGACCATTGCCTCCGGATGTCAAATCGGCAGCCAATGTCTGATTGGAGCCGGAGCCACCATTTCAGATAAGATTCGGATCGGGGACCGCAGCATCGTTGGTGCCGGAGCGGTGGTGATCCATGATGTGCCCGAGGGGAAGATCGTCGTAGGCAACCCGGCCAAGGTGTTGCGTGACAACGACAACTATTGAATTCATCTAAAGCTTTACCAGCACTTTACGGAACACCGTGCCATCCGGAGCGCGAAAGATCAGGAGGTAGCAGGCCGGAGGCAAACCAGGTGTCGTAAAGAGCTGTCGACCGACCCCGGGTACCGCCCACTCCCTCATCAGCTGACCGGTGAGAGACCACAATTGTAATTGACCACGATCGGGCAGCACCACCTGAAAATTCGATTGGTATGGATTGGGGAATACCGACAGCGGCCTATTTTCCGGTTCTTCACGGGCGGTGCTCTCCTGGATGGATTCAACAAAGGTCCCCTGGTTGGTCGCCTCGATGCAGATATCCGGTGAACCGGTTTGATGGAGGCAGGCTGTCGACTGATATTGATGCAGATCCATTAATTCCACATCATCAATCCACCAACCATCACCTCCGATGGCATCGTCCGAACCAAACCGGAATCGGATAAACAGGTGCTGGCCGGAATAGGGCCTCAGATCCAGATAGGAAGCAATGTATTGATTTTGCTGGCCGTAGAATCCCTGACGGTCCGGAGCAGAAAAGGTCGTTACTTTAACTGGTCCGTTATAAGGTGTCCGCAAGAGATAGGGATCCACCGGTTGCCAGATGGAACCGTTGGTACTGACTTCCACAATTCCGGCGTCGCGTCCCCACTGGGTGTTCCAGCGATGATAAAAGCGAAGTGCCGGAAAGCTTCCTTCCACAGTGATTGGATCAATCAATTGGATGATTTGGTCGTTCAACTCTTCGGTATTTGGTACAAACCAGGCATGTGTCCCGGAATGGGACACCGTATTTTCAAGGGACCAGATTCCGGTACCTTCCGGATTGGAGATATCCCACAAACCGTCACCCGATTCCAGGTCATCAAGAAATCTGGTGGTAGAGTGGAGCGAAGGATTACTGCGTGTGGCATATTCGATCATCAAACTGTCGCCAGGTGCCAGCGTTATCCCACTGAACTGCACTGTGTTTCCCGCCAGGGTTGCTGTTTGGGTGGCGGTGTTTGGCAGAAAGGTAAGTCCTTCAGGCAGGTTGTCGGATAGCGAAGCCTGGGCAATCGGCGTAGTTTGATCATTCCGCACGAAAAGACGATGCCAAATGGTGTCTCCGGCATGGATCAACGGTGTCATGGTTTTGGCGAAGTAGATGGTCCGGCTACACCCCGGAGGTTTATCAAATGCACTGATGCCATCGGCGACGATGAGTGGATTGTTTTGTCTCGCGGAATAACCGACCCCGCGCCGGGCAAATGCCTCCCAGATCTGGCATTCATGGACGCCATCGTACAGCAACCGGTCGGTGGTTATCAACGCCTTGCGCATATCGGTGAAACCCGGATTGCAGGGCAGCACTTTCAGGCTTTCCACCAGCAACCTTAATGCGCGATTGTTTCCGCCGTTTCCATGCATCAGGTCGCTGTCGTAACCGTGGTGATCGGTCAGCGCCCAATAGATGTCCCATAGGATCGCGTTACCTACCGCTCCCACACCGTGTGGTACCGTGGCATTCCAGGCGGTATGGTAATCATAGGGGCTGATGGTCAGATCGGTACTGTATGGATAGGCACGTACGCCGTCAAGAGGATCAATACTCCTGGTCAGATAATGACCGATGGGCCTTGCTTTTGTTCCGTCATCTTCCGGCAGGGTGGTCATATACAAAGCAAAAAAATCACTCCAGCCCTCATCCATTTGTTCGCCGTCATCTTCGGTGCCATCTCCATCATAGTCAGGATTATTAAGACACCCGATCGTGCCGGGACCACCGACCAGTCGTTGGCTGACGCCGTGGAAATATTCATGTGCAACCACACCGTTATCGAGGGTTGCATCAATGCGGTTTGGCCCGGTAAAGGAGGGGAGTTGAAACCTGACTTGTAAATTGGTTCCTGCAAAACTCCGCAGGCGGGCACAATCGGATACACTGAGCGAGATGGTTGGTATATTTGGATCGGCCAGCCCATTGGCGGCTCCCATATCAACCGGTTGATCTTCGTAATTGCAGATGATGCATCCGATGGCTCCGGCAGCCTCAGCAAACAGCGCTTTTTCCTGGAAGGTGCATTCGCCGCGGTCTATCATTGCGATATTTCCCCGGATGGCACTGGCATTCAACGGAACTCCACAACCGAAAGTAGGATTATTGGAGCCATCGTCAACCAGGACAACCTTGCCGGTCAGAGCCGTAGTTGATACCGATGGGCCGAATGCTGCAGAAGCGGTTTTATACGTACCGGCGATGTTGGCAGGAGCCAGGACGGTCAACAATTGATCATCGGGAAGTCCCCACAAATAAGGCCTTAAATAAGAGGGATTGCCATCGGTGGAGGGTACAAAATCCGCATTGTTCTCACGGCCCCGGTCGGCACCAAACTGGCTTAATCCGATCACCGGATCGTTGCCTTTACCCTGCCCCGAATAATTGGTTACCTGAAAATTGGCCTCTTCACCGAATCCGTGGTGATACATGACATCATGCAGGATATTGATTTGATAAAAAAATTGGGTCTCCAGTGCATGCCGGTACGTTTCAGGCTCCTGGTTGAGATGGAAAGGGAAGTCGAATTGCAATTGGGCTCCTCCACTGGTTTCCGAAGAATCCGGCTCAAAATCGGCGTTGCGGTCCAGGTATATCCGGGCATTGTTACCACTGGTCGTGAATACATCCGCGCCATCCACTCCGTTGATGTCATGCCAACCGAATGGCGAAGCCACCGGGTCGGCGGGATTTGTTACCAGTTGCGGGGTTGCAACCAGGGGGTTCTCACCAGGGTAGGGGAACACCCGATAGGCGCTTCCTTCCACCACTTCCTGCGGGACAAAAGGATCTTGATGATTGAATCCCTGATCGAAGGATGAACCGCGGTATGCTGGGCCGGGAACACAATGCGCTCCCAAATCAGTCCGGTAGATTATTTTTCCATTATCGGGATCGACTCCGGTTTCCCACAGCGTGCTTCCGTCTTTTGGCAGGTAGCGTACGATAAGCATGATTTGCCACGAGCCATGGGAGTCCGGATGGTAAGCAAATCGCGATAGGACCGGTTGCAGGGTCAATTCAGGGACCGGCCAGGTATTCCATTCATCGGGCGAGGTCTGCCTGGTTTCCAGCGCAGGAAAAAGGCTGTCCGGGACTCTGAAAAAACCGGCGAGGAGGGAACGTTCTGTCCGGGTAATCTTTTTGGCGACCGGGTGCAGTGGGAGATCGATCCCGGGCACTTGTGCCTGCATGGCAATTCCATCCTTGAAGATCACCGAGGCGATGATGCCCTGGAAAGGCACCTTTTCATGGGTGAGTTGGTAATACCGATAATGGATTCCGGGAATAACGGAACTGTTCTCACCCACTTTTGTCCACTGAAAATCATTCGAATCCAGCGATTGCCGGTTAGCTTCCTGCCAGGATAAATCAAGCAGCGCATTAAGATCAGGCTGCGCCTCCAAGGAGGCAATACCCAAGGTGGTGAAAAGGAGCAGTAGGAATAAGGTGTTCGATTTTCTCATAAGGGTTCAATCTGCCAATTGCGTATAAAGATAAATGTACCGTTGTACATCCTTGTTAAGGGTGACACTTTATCATTGGAAGTGGATTGATGAATAAACGGTCAGGACCAGGTAAATGGGATGTGAAAGCGTCTGAATATTTGTATTTTTCAGGCGCATGGCACAATCATCACAATGGATCATCGGCCGCAATCCCGTAGAAGAAGCGCTAAGGAGTGCTATTGAGATCGAAAAGGTCTTTCTTCAGCAGGGCATTACCGGCGATTTGGAAAAATTCCTGAGACACACCTGTAAAGACCGCGGGATACCTCTGTCCATCGTTCCCAAAGATAAAATGCAAAAGCTGGTCAATGGAGCCCACCAGGGCGTGGCTGCCATGATTGCTCCGATCCGCTATCATGTCCTGGAAGACGTTTTACCCCATCTTTTCAATCAGGGGAAAACACCATTCCTGGTGATGCTGGACGGAATCCAGGATGCCCGAAATCTGGGTGCACTGGCCCGGTCTGCCTGGGTATTTGGTGCGGATGCCCTGATCGTTGGAACAAAAAACTCTGCGCCAATTAATGAGCTGGCGGTGAAGGCCAGTGCCGGTGCCCTCCTGCAATTGCCTGTTTGCCGGGTGACGAGTATGGTCAATGCGCTATTATATGTGCGGGCAAGCGGGTGTGTGACCATGGCCAGTGACCTGCAGGGAACGGATACCGTGGAGGAGATGGAATGGTCCGAACCGGCCATGGTGGTCATCGGATCGGAGGGTGAAGGCGTGCAACCCGCCTTGCTGAAACGTGCGGACCGGCGCTTCATCATACCTCAGCAGCGGACGTTCGATTCCTTGAATGCTTCGGTAGCCGGGGGAATCATCTTCTATGAAATTTTTAAGCATCGTATAAAATCTTTTGGACCTGAATCGGGTTCTTAACGGAAAGCTTCATTCATGCGTAAATCATTTTTTCAGTTCGTTATCCTCCTGACGGTGGGTTTTCTCTGGACGCAGTGCGCTTCGACGAGAACGGCGACTGCCCAATCGGTGCAGGTCATTCCGGCCGCTGAGGATTCCATTCCTTTAGCTCCTTCGCTTCTTTGGGAGATCAGTGGTAATCACCTGCAATCGCCCTCGTTTCTCTTTGGGACCATCCATATCATCGATCAGGATAAATATTTTCTGCCGGTTCAGGCCCAGCAAGCCATCAACCAAAGTAAGCGGATGACTTTTGAGATCAATATGGAGGACATGTCGGACATGAGTATGATGATGTCACTCATTACCAAGGCTATGATGAAAGACGGCATCCGCCTCAAGGACTTGCTTAATGAAACGGACTATCAGGAAGTGGAAGCGTACTTCAACGAAAAAGGATTGCCATTGATGATGCTCGAACGAATTAAGCCGATGTTCTTAACTGCCTTTGCATCTCCCGAGGTGGAGCCTGGAGGGTTGGATGAAGGATCCATAAAAAGTTACGAATTTGAGCTGTTTGGCATCGCCCAGGAAAAAAATATGGTTGTCGGAGGATTGGAAACGGTTGATTACCAACTTAGCCTTTTTGACAGCATACCTTACGCCGAGCAAGCCAAGATGCTGGTGCAAAGCATTCGCATGAATAATGAAGGCAGTGATCAGTTTTCGGAAATGATGGACATGTATTTAAGGCAGGATATTGAGGCCATGCATACCCTGGTGACCGACGATGGTGAAGGAGTGGGGAATTACGAGACCATGCTTGTTGAAAACCGCAATCGCAACTGGATACCGGTGATGGATAAAATGATGCATGAAACGCCGACATTTTTTGCAGTTGGTGCAGGCCATCTTGGCGGCCCCAATGGCGTCCTTCGATTGCTCCGACGGGCAGGCTATCAAATCAAACCGCTGACCAAACCGATGCCGGCGACCCAAAAGATGTGACATGGCACTGATCAAATCCGTACGTGGATTCACTCCGCAATGGGGCACCAATTGTTACTTCGCCGAAACAGCTACAGTTATTGGAGATGTCATCCTCGGAGACGATTGTTCCGTCTGGTTCAATGCGGTTGTGCGGGGTGATGTCAATGAAATCCGCATTGGTCACCGGGTAAACATCCAGGACGGTGCGGTCCTGCATTGTACATATCAAAAAACTGGCACATATATTGGTAATGATGTCAGTATCGGCCATTTGGCGCTGGTCCATGGCTGTACACTGGAAGATAATGTGCTGGTAGGAATGGGGGCCATTGTCATGGATCATGTGGTCGCGCCACCAAATTGTCTGATTGCCGCCGGAGCGGTGGTCCTGGAAAATACAATTTTGGAATCTGGATTTATCTATGCGGGTGTACCGGCGCGGAAAGTAAAAGAACTGGATCCGGCGACCGCAAAATTTTATATTGAGCGAACCGCCACCAACTACGTAAAGTATGCCGGATGGTTTCGTGAGAATGAATAATTGACAAATTATTGTAGGAAAAAACCTTTTTAGGAAATATTTCCTTTTACACAATTTTTATTTACCTTCGTTTCAATATTAGGGTGTTCTCATAGTGTGTTCAAGCCCTCCGATCCTGTTGGAGGGCTTTTCATTTCCAGACATTTTTCAGGTTAACTTAGAATGGATTTCCCGCCACACGGTCCAGCGCACTTTGCCATAGTTTTTGGAGGGGAGCGCTTGGTTCCCGGCACAGGTAGACGGTCGTGCCAAACTCCCGGGCCAGCGGATTGGTGATCTGACCGATGGAATCGACCTGGCCAAAGAAGGCTTCCACATCTTCACCGAGTTCGTCATTAATATAGATCAGGGAATGGACGGTTTTGGGGATTTCCCGCGGAGCCCAATACAAATAGCTCTCATGAAAACTCACCGGTTCCGGCAATCCCAGTTCATGTCCAATGATAGCCACGGCGCCGGCCTCTCCATAATTTTCTGCATAGATCATCGTCTTCTCCGGACCTCCGGCAAGGACATAAGCCTGGTGGGTAACCCGGGCCAACTCATCCCAGCCGAGCATGTCCGCAAAATCCTGGGGCAGCGCATGGATGGTACCGTCCTCAAAACGACGACCTATTTCCAGGCCATATTTACTTTCAAGGCGATCATAATAGGCAGCCAGTCGCTCTACCGGATAGACCGGCAGGGAGATGGGTATGACCGGTATGGTAAGCAAAGCCAGAAGTGCTACCATTGCCCATACGCTCCATGTCCTTCGGAGGAGGGTGGACCACCACCAGGCTCCGGCACCGATTAATGGTACAAACAATCCACCCGTATAGTAGCTTTTGCCGCTTACCAGGAGCAGGAAAAGGAAGATTAAGGCAACCGCCCAGCCCACCACCCGATATGGCCGCATGTCCGGTGCTACCAATAATACTACGAAGCCGGGAATGGTCAATAAGGCACCGGCAAAAGGCATCAGCATCTGATCGGTCAGGAAGCCCGCGTAGTCCACATGCACCAATTGATTATCATGAAGAGCACGTAAGTGATTCAACAAGGGCCAGTGGTGGACCATTTGCCAAACAACATTCGGCAAAAAGATAACCACCGCCAGGCCGGTCGCCATCCAGAATTCACGCCGGTAAAACCAATTTAGGTACGGCGTAAAAGGCATTAAGATCAACAACGCAACAACTTGTAATCCAATCAGGTACTTATTTAACAGGCCCAGTCCGATGGCGATGCCTAATGCATACCAGGATCGGCTATTTCCGTTGATGACTCTCAGGATGAGATACCAGATCACCGTCCAGAGGAATACATCCGTACAGACGGGTTGCAACATATAAAAGGATCGCAGATACAGAGGTCCTGCTGAATAGGCTGCAACACTGAGCAGGATACCATTTGGTCCGGCACTCATTTCTTTCGCGACACCGGCAACCAAGAAAACCATGACACCACTTAATAATGCGGGGTAGACCTTGGCCGCCCAAATCGAATTTCCAAAAAAGAACGAAGAAACGGCACTTATCCATGCCGTCAACGGAGGGACAGAGGCATAGCCAAATGCCGGATGGTGACCCTGGACCAGGTATAATAAATCATCGCGCATAAATCCCGGATGCGGGATGGCCAGCCTTAAAATTACGTGTGCAACGGCCACTAGCGTCAATAGGAGGTAGGGCTTCGGAAGTTTCATATTAACCGGACGGATGAGCTAACCAAATAGTTACACGTAATGGTTAACAAGGATTTGGTATTGATTCTGGCAACCAAGTTACCAAAAAGCGGATGTTTACTCCAAATCCGGATTTTTCCAGTGGGCGGTTGATCTTGGTGCCTACGGGCTCTTGAACCAATTCAGGCAGCTTGAATCGATGCCCGGTGCAACACATCGGTAGCCAAACGGGTAATCCAGGAATTAGGCAGACCTGGCTCACCAAAAGGCACCCATGCCGGATGTTCCACCATTGAAGTAAAAAGCCAATGCCCGTCCCTCTGGCGTTGTGCACGGAGCCATTGGATGGCAGACTGGCAACGAACGTCTTCCAGTTTGTCCTGGTCCCTAAGTAACCTAAGCACTTCGAGGATGGACGTATTTTGATTAAATGGAAATTCAAGACGCATCAGTCTCTGACAGACCGGTGAATTCAACATGGGATTGCGCGTCATCCATTCCAGATTAAGCAGAGCTTCCATCCCCTGAGTCAGTTTTTCCTGCATGGCATTGGTCCATTTTTCGGGGTAGGTTTGCTGGTAGGCAGAAAGGGCAGCCATAGCTTTGACCAGATTATTGCCGAACCGGGCAATCATTTCAAGTTGACCTTCCTCCGGAGGACAAAGTGATACCGGTTGGTGATTAAGAATCCAGTTAATACCTACACGCAATACATCATGATCCGGGTAACCTAAATTGATCAATAAACTTGTTGTCATGGCATTGTAGGTGGGGTGGATGTGCCGATCGGATGGACCGGCTGAAAAGCCCTGAGCGGTCCAGGTCTGTTCCAACAGTTCCAACACCCAGCGTTGGACATGGGGATGTTGATAGGAATTTTTCAATTCGGAGAGGGCACTTAGTCTCCGAATCATGTTGGGAGCCGTAAAGTGGAATGGCTTCAACAGGTTGCGGAACAGCTTTGAGCGATAATTTGGACTAAGGACGGATTTGCGAGGGTCGTACGATTTGCGCGTATTGTCCAATACAGCCGAGTCATTCAAGGATACGAACATCATTTCGTTTTTGGGAATAAATAAATTCGCAACTTGATAGATACTGGTTATCGAACTTAGGAAAGGTGGACTTAATATTAAAACGCAGGTTGGAGCCCGCTGGTATAGAATGGCATGGTTTAATTCCGGATATTTTAAGGGGCCCGTTGATTTTGGATGCCGGATGACCGATCAATCAACGTTTAGAAGTGGGGAAGCCGGCCGGGATTTTCTCGGTTTGCGTTGCACCAGATATACCCCGGTAAGGATGCAGGCAATAGCCATAAAATGCTGCCAGTGGATGGATTCACCATCAAGAGCACCCCAGAGTACGGCAATGATGGGCATAAAGTAACTGACCATGGATGCAAAAACCGGTGTGGTGATTTGGACCAGGTAATAATATAAGACGGTAGCCATCGCGGTACCTGCCACGACCAGGATGGATACATACAAAAAGGCATGATGTGCGGAGGGATCGTGAAGCAAGTGATGAGCGTTGGCGGGCAAAGCCAAATAGATCAGGCTGGGAATGGCAGTCAGAAAAAAGGTTGAGGCAGTAATATCGACAGCCTGCATGTCGCCAAGTTTGGCTTTTACCGTGTTGGCGCTCGTTCCGTAACACATGGTGGCAATGACCATTAATAAGCTGAATCCAATGGGCGTGCTGGCTGAACCCTGGTGTTGAAGAACGATCAGTCCGAAAGCTCCGGCCAATCCCAGGAGGATTCCGCTCAGTTGGCGTCCATCAAAGCGGAGTTTAAAAATCAGGATGCCAATAATCATGGTAAATATGGGCGTAAGTGCATTGATGATGCCTGCCACCGAAGAGGAGACCCGTGTTTCTCCCCAGCCGTATA
>JAGQXC010000562.1 GCA_020436785.1 Saprospiraceae bacterium
ATGGTCCGGTGCAGAAAGTCATCCATTACCTGATCAGGCGCGCGGAGGAGAATACTTCCGTCACCGGCGACCTCAGCCGTGAACTGGCTTTGTTGCAAAAAGAGAAATTACGCCGGGGCATCTGACGCCCCTCCAGTCCAAATGAACTCTAAATACAGCGGTATAGCGATATTGGACGAATCCTGGGTTCAAAAGGTTGTTGAAATGCCCTCTACGATCTTACAGCGGTCGCAAAGGATCCTCTTAAAGATTTATTGCTTGATCAACTGGAGTACCGTACTACGATGTACTTTTTCCGTTACCAGGCGGAGCAAATAGATACCCTGGGGAAGACTGGCTACCTCTAATTCGTAGTATTCCTGGCCTTTCCGCCATTCTCCTTGTGAAAGCATTCTGCCATCTATCGCAAGGAGGTACACCTGCATCGCCTTTTCCCAATTTCGCCGTTTCAGATGCATCGAATAAGAAGCAGGATTTGGATAGGCGGTGATGCCATCTGGATTTTCCGCGGTTACCACCCGGACCGAAGTGACAGGGCCAAACGGGTAGGGAATGCCCAAAGTGATAATACCGGTCGAATCGTATTTGACCAGTTGAATCGGCGGTTGTCCGAACGTAAATACGGTTCGCACGCCGTTTTGCTCCAGAAATTGGATTTCACCAAATACAGGAGTGGAGACACCCTGGCCGCTGACGGTGGTCAAACTCACTAGCCCTGCCAGTATGATCAACGATTGAATCAGGGCTATTTTCATCAATTGTCCTTTAATTCTGTGATGGTTTGAGTCAACCGATTGATCATTTGTTCCTGCCGCTCCACTTTGGCATTCAGTTCCTGGATCGCTTTGGTAAGGATGGGGATCAATGCGCTGTAATTGATGGTCTTGATCGTTTCAATTTCAGGATTTAAGGCTGAATCATCCGGTTTAAGCGAAGTTGGGTAAACCACTTCACGGATCAGTTGTGGGTATATTTTCTCCAGGTCCTGGGCCAGAAATCCAATTTGATCCCCTTCGGGGAGGTCGATGCCAGCATTCTTGATGAACTGGTATTCTTTGGGTTGCAATTGGAGCACTTTATCAAGTGAGGATTCGACGGGATGAACCGATTCTTTTAGACGGGCATCGGAAGTTTCGGTGAGGCTGCCTACCGCCATGTTTCCGGTTACAAACCCGTCTCCGTAAACGCCAAGCCCAAATACACCATCTACCGAGGTGAAATTGTTAGCATCGCCTAACAAGGCAAATGCAAATTGTTCTTTAATCGGTTTTTGGGGTACAAATCCCCATACGGATGCTCCGGTCGTATTGGCATTTTTGACTATTCCGATAACTCCGTTATTACCCTGGCAATAAGCTCCGTATTGGAACCCTTCTGAAAGCAGACCGGTGGTACCGTTGGGATTGAAGAAATAACCAGCAGCCGTATTGTGGTCCGGAGTTGAAGGATCGGAGATGGTAACTTCAAAGCCGTGATTTAATACCCCGATATCAGAGATATTGTAGGTGACTTTGCTTTCCTGCTGCCAGGGTAGTTTTCCATTGTAATAAACTGTTTCCTTCTCTTCAAAAGGTATAGAAGGCCGGAATACGTTGAGATTGGTTCCATTAAGTACGAGATCGGAAAGTTCGAACTTGAAAGGAATCAGTACAGGATAGTCCAGGACCGGGATGAGGCCTGAATTTCCCTGAATGAACTTATTGCCGGCAACATCCTGAGCGATCGTTTTGTCCGGGTGGTCTTGCAGAAAATCAGTCATGGTATCGGGATGTACATTCGTGAAGAGTTCAAATCCATCCAATTGGTCTAAAGTAACGCCTTGCAACAGTTCATTGAGCGGTATCGTCTGCGCCAGTTTGGTCTCCGGATTAGCTAAAATGATCCCGGCGCGGGCAGAAATATCCAATTGTTCCAAGGAATCTTGTACAACATCTATAAATTGGTAACCATCCCAGGAATTGGCGCTTTCAGCATTGGCCGCCCAGGGAACCTTTAGTTGAACTCCACTTTCCTCAATTTTTTCCCCATTACATTCAAATTTGATATCTAATTCGAGTCTGTATCGAGCGTCATTGACTAGATATTGAAGGTCAAATTTTCCTGTCACCTGAATCCCGTTCCCTGGACTGAAAGAATATTCCCCATATTGATTTGTCATCACTCCATGCGCTTCTTTATAGACAACAATACCTCCTTGCTGCCGGTCGATGACATACAGTTCAATAGTCACTGTGGTATTATCACAACCCTTAAAATTCTTATCGTATGCCCATCCAGTGATAATTTGCCTGTTGGGTGCGTCCTGCCCGAAAGATGGAATACAAATGGACAATAGGAGAGTTGAAAATATCGTAATCGGTTGAATTCTCATGGTTCGCTGTTAACGTTTTATTGGATAATTAAATTGAACCCTATTTATTTTCATATTGATGTAAAGTATCCGATTAAAATTATGATTGACAATGGTTTAGCAGCAATGGATTGTCATTCACTTAATCCTTCATTTTTTTGTTCACATCCTTTTTTTACTATCTTTCTTTAGCCATGCCCAGGATCAAACGATTGGAAAACG
>JAGQXC010000563.1 GCA_020436785.1 Saprospiraceae bacterium
CTGGCTTCCAAACTCAGGTTACCACCCATAGCCTTAACGATGTCGTAACTTAAGCTCAAACCCAATCCGGTTCCCTGTCCGGCTGGTTTGGTAGTGAAAAAAGGCTGGAAAATCTTGTCGCGGATGGCGTCCGGAATACCTGGCCCATTGTCTGAAATTTCTATGATAACGGAACCATCGGTAGATTTGGTTGAAATGGAAATCGTTGGATCTTTCACATCAGCCACTGCCTGCAATGCATTATTCAAGATATTTAACACCACGCGCCCGAGATCTTGGGGTACGGCCTGGATCGGGGGAAGGTGATCAGCGAATGCGGTTTTTAATTCAGCATTAAATGACTTGTCTTTCGCCCTCATCCCGTGGAATGCCAACCGCAAATACTCGTCAATCAACGTGTTGATGTCAACGGATTCTTTTTCACCGGTACTGGTCCGGGAGTGCAGAAGCATGCTTTTAACAATACTCTCCGCACGACGGCCGTGATGCATCACTTTTTCTTCATTTTCCATCAAATCTTTGGTCAATTCCCTGATCAAATCCTGGTCGTTACGTTCATATGCGTCTTTTAATTCCTGGAGAAGTTCATGATTTACTTCCGAAAAGTTATTGACAAAATTCAGTGGATTCTGGATTTCATGGGCAATGCCGGCGGTGAGTTCGCCCAGGCTGGCCATTTTTTCGGAATGAATGAGTTGGGATTGTGCAGCGCGGAGATTTTGTAGCGATTCGTTTAAAGCCGCCGTGCGTTCAGCCACATTTTTTTCGAGTATTATTTTTTCCTTTTCCAACGATTTCGTCCGCCAGCGAATAATCGAATAAATAAGAATGAGGACGAGCAACGCATAAATCAAGTACGCCCACCAGGTCGCCCACCAGGGCGGTAATACAATAATTCTTAGCTGTACCGCCTCCTGATTCCAGACACCTTTATCACTGGCTGCTTTTACCTGAAATAAATATTCGCCAGGCGGTAAATTGGGGTAAAACGCTTCTCTCTGACTGGCTGTCATCCGCCAATCCTCATCAAATGGCTGCAGCCGGTAGGCGTATTTGTTTTTTATGGGATTCGAATAATGAAGGGCAACAAATTGCAATGAAATATCATTTTCATTGTGCAATAAAACGATTTGTTCGGTTTCATAAATTGGCTTATGCAAAACCGATTTATTACCCGGAATGACCGATTTATTAAATAATTTCAGATCGGTGAGATAGACTTTAGGCGGTACGTAATTAATATTAAAATCTTCCGGATTAAAAACCGTAATACCGTTACTGCCACCAAATGCAAACAGTCCATCAGATGTCTTTAGATAGGATCCGTCTGCAAAAAGTGAACCCTGGATGCCATCCTCCAGGCTAAAACTGTAAAATGCTTCCGATTGAGGGTCAAAACGGCAAATTCCATTGAAAGTACTCAACCAGATTGATTCGTTTTTTTTGTCACCAATGATGGACTGGACACTCATGGAGGGCAATCCGTCGTCAATGGTGTAGCTCTTAATTTCGCCGGTCTTAGGATTGTACCGAGCCAATCCACCTTGCCAGCCACCGATCCAGGCCATGCCATGACGGTCTTCGTAAAATGAATTGATGTCCTGGGACACAAATACATCTCCTTTGCGCTTATCGTAGCCAATGCGCTCGATCCGTTCGTTTACCGGATCGTATTTATAAATCCCCAGATCGGATAGGATCCACCGGAGGTGATCGTTACCTTCAAAAATTTCGGCGGCATCCAAACGGCTCAAATCTGTTCCCAGGGAATCTTTCATGATGCATTGTTCAAATGCATTCTGATCTTTTCCCCTTCGATAGATGCCCGACCTGGTGCTGATCCATTCCGTCCCCTGACGATCGGTGATGTGACTTGTCAACGTTAGGTTCCCGGGAATCCCCGGGAATCCAACTTGCTTAAATTGTCTAGACTTTATAGAAAATCCAAAGCTAACGCTGCCACCGAGAAAAAGGGTATCCTGATGCAACCACAGGCACGTGAAATAATATTGATTTCCGATTAAACGTCCGTAATTGTAATTCTCGATGCGATCGGTTTTTGGATCCAGCAGGGATAATCCTGATGCACAGTTCATGACAATCAGTCCATCCGGTGTCTCTGTCAAATTACTGACCCAGCCCTCCGAAATGAATGGCTTATTGACCGCAGCATTGGAGGAGGCACTTGCTGAGGCGTTAAGGTAGGATCTGAACCGGGGTTTTTGTTCAAACCGGAAAATGCCATTGTTCGTGGTGCCGATCCACAAATTATCAAAATCATCCAATGCTAAACTTCTGACATCAATCGTATTTGATGCCGGGTTTGATGCATTTTCAATGAATTCAAACTTGCCGTTAGCGGGATCAAAAAACTGGATGCCGGCATTGGTCCCGATCCACAGATGACCTTCTTCATCCAGGATAAAATTCCGCGCAATACGCCTTTCGGTTTCAGTGATGGTTTGAAATGGTGATTTCCACATCCGGTAGGTATTGGCGTTCCAATCGTAATCGTATATACTAAGGTCACTGATCAGAAACCAGGTGTGATTTTTCGATTGAAAAATACTTTGCACGTAATATTCTCCCGATTCGGGACGCGGAAAATTTAGCGTTGACAGGTCAACTTCGGTCAGCTTGCCTGAGCGGTCAATTTGAAAAAAACCACTATTGGTTACCAGCCAAATTGTTCCTTTCTCATCCTTATGGATGGAAAATACATCTTGTAGAGGCCGGGTGCCCGAATTTGAAAATAAATGGACCTGGTCCTCCGCAGCATCCATGTAAAGCAATCCATTTTCCAGTTGTCCCGGGCCACTGATGGCAAAGTACATTCTGCCCTGGTCATCTTCACAAACATCGTTCATGTAATAACCATTGATGGGGGCTTGACCCAGTTGGGGGGTCAGGAACGAATCGTAATCAAACGTGTGAAATGCTCTGGCGACCGGATCATACCTTACGATGAACGCCGGGTTGGTACCCAGCCAGATGTTCTTACGGCTGTCCTGGAATAAGCTCCCCGCCACCATGCCCTGGATCGCACTGGGATCGTTCGGATTGCTGTAGAATCGTTTGAATTCATAGCCATCGTAGCGCACCAATCCATTATAGGTCCCAATCCAGATGTAGCCCAGGTCATCAACCAGAATGCTGTTGATGGTATTGCTGGCCAATCCATCCTTTTCGGTCAACTGGGTAAAATTGCCAGTAATGCCCTGTGCGGATAAACTGACCGATTGAATTATCAACGACCAGATTATATAGAAGTAAAACTGGGTTTGTAACCTCCATCGCGGCTTGACCATCCTTACTATTTTAAATGCTGCCACCTTATTGATCACTTAAGTTAACACATCTTTCTTACCCATTGGCGGATACGTACCGGTAACTCTACTTATGGGTTTGGTGTAAGGCAATCGGTCCATATCTTTGCTTGAAAAAGTGTATATTCCGCCCCGTTGAATTTGTTTGAACACCATAAATTCAATGCACAAAGTTTCAGATATGGTTCGGTTTAGAATATTCACGGTGCTTCTAGTTGGTACCCTGATAACTTGTAATGTGGCGGATGAAACGGATCAATCCAATCTCGCGATATGTACCACGAAGGTAAAACCTGATCGTCCAACACAGCTGATGATCGAAAAAGTCCAGTCGGCCTGGGCAGCCATCGATCCGTTACAGGCAGAATATGTCTTTAATACCAAGCGGGCGGACCTGCTGGAAAAAAAGATGGAAAGCATGGAACCCGGGGCGGACCGCAACCTGGTGGTGTACGACTATGGCATTGAATTGCTGCGGGCAGGACAAACCGAGAAGGCCATCGAAGTTTTTGAAAACTTTAATAATTTTTTCAAAGACAAGTTTTTTATCAATAAGGACAAGATCCTGCTGGAGTTTAAAAAACAATTGGCAATCAGTTACATGCGGAAAGGCGAACAGGATAATTGTATCCTGAACCATAACGACGAATCATGCATTATCCCGCTGTCCCCAAAAGCCCAGCACATCAACCGGGAAGGATCTTCCAAAGCCATCGAATACCTGATGGAATGCCTGGAAATGGATCCATTTGACTTCGAGAATCAGTATCTGTTGAATATTGCTTATATGACTCTGGGTGGCTATCCCGATGATGTGCCGGAGGAATTCCTGATTCCGCAATCCTATTTTGATCAGCACAACTTTCCGAAGTTTCATGACATCGCCGGCGCTCTTGGGGTCGATGTGAATCACATGTCCGGCGGAGTGTGCCTGGATGACTTCAACAACGATGGTTACCTGGACATCATGGTTTCCTCATGGGGTTACCAGGATCAGATCAGGTATTTTGAAAATGACCGCATGGGAGGATTTATCGATAAAACCTCCGCCACCGGATTGCTGGGCGTAACGGGAGGGTTAAACCTGAAACATGCCGATTACAACAATGATGGCTACCTGGACTTTATCATACTCCGGGGATCCTGGCTGGAAAACAATGGCAAGATTCCCAATTCATTGATTCGCAACAATGGGGACGGCACTTTTACCGATGTCACCATGGAAGCCGGCGTGTTTTCCGAACAGCCGACGCAAACGGCGATTTGGGAAGACTTTAACCTGGATGGGTGGCTGGATCTTTTTATCGCCAATGAATCCTCCGACAAAGGTGTTTTTAACTGTGAGTTGTACATGAACAATACGGATGGAACATTTACCAATCAGACGCAAAAGGCGGGCATAGCTGCCACCGGATATTTCAAAGGTGTGGACTCCGGTGATCTGAATAATGACGGGTATCCGGACCTGTATTTGTCCAATTTCAACGGGCAGAACCTGCTTTATTTCAACCAGGGAGCTGAAACAGGTGTGGAATTTAAACTCGCGCCCGATAGTCTGAATGTTTCAGAGCCCATACAGAGTTTTTCCACCTGGATATTCGATTACAACAACGATGGCTTCGAAGACATCTTTGTATCCGCCTATTCCGATGTCGAACGGTCTTCCGCAAATATATTTATGGCCAACTTGCGGTTATTGGAAGATCCGCGGGTGGAAAAACGGACTCCCAAATTATATAAAAATAATGGAGACGGAACCTTTACCAACGTATCGCATGAGATGGGTTTGAATGAGCCGTTGTCTACGATGGGTTGCAACTTCGGGGATCTGGACAATGACGGCTACCTGGATTTTTACGCGGCCACCGGTGACCCCAGTTACATTTCCATCGTCCCCAATAAAATGTACCGTAACGTGGAGGGGAAAACATTTGAGGATGTGACCTTCAGCGGTGGATTCGGACACATCCAGAAAGGGCACGCCGTTGGTTTCGGTGATTTGGACATGGATGGAGATCAGGACATTTATGCAGTGATGGGTGGTGCGTACGAAGGGGACAATTTCAGGAATCTGTTGTTTGAAAATCCCATTGGCAATCAGAACAATTGGATCAACATTCAATTGGAAGGCCGTACCTGCAATCGATCCGCCATTGGAGCCCGTATCACTGCGACCATCGATGAGGGCGGAAGTACCAGACAGGTCCATCTGACCGTCGGCAGTGGTGCCAGTTTTGGTGGCAACAGCCTGATGGCTGAAATGGGCCTGGGTAAAGCCGGCTCCATCCAAAAACTGGAGATCATCTGGCCGAATAAAGCCCGAACCAGGTCCGTATTCAATGAGGTAGCTGTCAACCAGGTGGTGAAAATCACCGAAGGGAATTCTGCTATTGAACCAACCGGATTAACCGCGCTGACTTTTACGAAAACGGTACATACACACCAACATGAATAATCCGGAATAAATAGCATGCTATCCAGAGCCCTGTCGCATTCGTTGTCAGAGTAAATTCACCCTCTCTATTGTTTTTAGCATCCAATTCATCTTCGCCTTTTAAGAATTAGAAATGAAATCAATATTTGATCCGGATGTCAGGACAGAAGTTATAGAAAGGATTGATCGGTTAACCCCGGCCAGCACTGCTTTGTGGGGAGAAATGTCCGTAACCCAAATGGTTAGACATTGCGTACTGTGTGAAGACTATTATTTTGGCCGCATTAAGATGAAGCGGTCGTTGGTCGGACGAATGGTAGGCAGGATGGCCATTCGCGCCATCCTGAAAGATGAACAATCAACGCTCAAAAAGAATGCGCCCACGGCCCCCGAATTTAAGATAAAGGCTAACATCACCCACCTGGATGCTGAAAAACTAAAATGGAAAACCTACATCGATCGCTACTCCACATTCAATCAATCCACATTCACCCACTGGTTTTTTGGTCGCCTGACGAAACAAGAACTGGGTCAATTCATCTATAAACATTCGGACCATCATCTCAGGCAATTTGGCGTTTAATCCATCCAAAAATCAATCCGGGTAAGGCCAAATCCCTGTGCGCGATGACCATTCACACAAATGTTCCAGCCCAATGGGCACTTTTCGTCGTGAAATTAGAAAGGGCTGCTGCTCTTTCCCCAATAAAAAATGGCTAACCGATTTCTTTCGACTTCGGTTAGCCACTATGATTTAGGTTATCTTCTTATCAGAAGTTCGGACCTCCGGTATCCCACCACAAGTGTGTACCAATTTCATCGGGTCCTCCCAGTTTTTGGGTAGCATCGGCTACACCACCGGGATTGTTGGAGCGTTCACCGTTGACGAAAGGCATCCGTCGCAGGAAGTCGTCAGCAGCAACGACACCCCAGTCGGCATTGCTATCGTTTTTGTAGTTATATGGCAATTTAGGATAGCCGGTACGACGGTGATCCACCCAAATTTCAATGGTATTGTGCACGGCAGCAATCCATTTCTGGGTCATGATCTTCTCCAGCTTAACCTCCTTATCGTCTGCCTCATCCCATTTGACCGGGACCTTGATCCGGCTTACGAAATCGTTGACGTCACCACTTGCTTTTGGATCGTCGTAATTGAGTGGCAGGAAGGTTTCATCCTGTTGCAGGTAAGCGTCAACGCCACCGGCACCCCATTCAGCGAAACTTTCCCGTACACCAGATTCGTAGTTATCCTGAGCATTTCCGGCTCCGGCCCATCCACGAAGAGAAGCCTCGGC
>JAGQXC010000564.1 GCA_020436785.1 Saprospiraceae bacterium
ATCAGTAAAACATTTCTCAGGAATGCCGTCCAATCCCATGCTTGGGGCAAAACCAGGTTAAGCAGCATGAAGGCTGCCGCCCCGGCCATCAGACTGTGCACCAACATGTGGATGGGCAGTGTCGGGCTCTGCCAGAAATCCCGTCCTTTTGCCTGGGCAAACAAGAAAGCTGTATAAATCGCGACCATTACGGCAACGAGTGCGGTGATCCACATAACGGGCGCCTGCAGATCGACCCAATCCAGCCAGGTGATCAACCCGAGGAAAGTAACCAGGGCTCCGTAGGCCGTTATGGTATACCCTCCGCGCACCAGCCACGAATTCCACTGGGGCCGGAAGATCACATTCAGAAAACGGTCCGGACGATCCAGATCCTTGACCAGCAGCAAGCCGGTCAGTCCCAGGAAAAGCAATCCGATGCCCAGGGCCCACCAGAAGGTAACCTGATCGGGACTTGACCAGCCAAAAGCCCAGCCAAGGAAAGGCACCAGAAAGGCGCCGGCAGAAATAGCCTTGGTAAATACATACGCCGAAACTTCCCAACCCCACAGGATGCCCTTGTCCGGGCTGTCGTAGATGCGCCGGGGTTTGCCCAGCAACACATCGATGGACTTGGCTCCTTCCGGTTCTACTGTCGTTCCCTGAACTCCGCTGGCCTGGATGACAGCCTGGACCACATCAGGATTGGAGAAAGCCATTTTTTCGGCCTGTTTGGCATAATGTCCCACTCCCCTCGCCTGGGAATTCCAGAAATAGTCGTTGGATTTATCCGTCAGGGCAGGATTCAAAGAGGCATCGTCGGCATCAATGTAAAACAGGTTCGGCACCGTGCCTTTTTCCGGTTTACGCACCTTCACCTGTTGCCGGGACAGCAATTGAGCGATCTCGGTGTCCGGGTCGTCCATATCGCCGGAGATGATGGCATGCTCCGGGCAGACGTTTACGCAGGCCGGCTCCAGACCGATGTCAACCCGGTGAGCGCAATAGTTGCATTTGGCCGCTGTGTGCGTATCCGGGTCGATGTACAGGGCATCGTAAGGACAGGCCTGCATACACGATTTGCAACCGATGCAACGGTTTTTATTAAAATCCACGATGCCATCTTCTCGGAAAAAGAGGGCTTCCACCGGGCAGATTTCCACACAGGGCGCATCGGTACAGTGATTGCACCGCATGACCGAAAACAACCGGCGGGTATTGGGAAAGGTACCTTTCTCCACCTGTTTGACCCAGGTGCGGTTGACACCGACCGGGACCTGATGTTCGCTCTTACAAGCGGTGGTACATGCATGACAACCGATGCATTTCCGGTTGTCAATGACAAATCCAAATCTCATGTTTATCTTTTAATGGTCATTCATCTCAGTCTTCTGCGCCTATCCCTCCTTTTTCAGCGTGGAGGGGCAGACATAATCCGTCGTAGGGATGCCGGCAGCCACCATATCTTCGAAGGTGCCCACGACATCAACCACATTTTCAAATCCCCTTGATTTCAGAATGGAAGCTGCAATGGTACTCCGGTAGCCACTGCGGCAATGCAGGTAATAGGTGGTATCCCGATTGATCTCACTCATGTGTTCGTTGATGAAATCAAGTGGAAAATGATTGGCCCCGTCGACGTGTTCAGCACTCCATTCACCGGGCTTGCGGACATCCAGCAATTGATAATCCGGTTGATCGGCCCAGCTCGCGGCGAGGGTTTCTACGTCTACCGACTGGATGGCATCTACTTCCATGCCTGCCGCCTTCCAGGCTTTAAATCCACCTTTCAGATAGCCAATGGCATGATCGTAGCCTACCCGGGCGAGACGCATCACCGTCTCTTCCTCTTGACCTGCCGGGGCAACGATCAGGATGGGTTGTTGCAGATCGGGAATCAGGGCGCCAACCCAGGGAGCGAACGAGCCGTCCAGGCCGATAAAGATCGAATTGGGGATGAATCCCTGTACAAATTCCTCCTTATCGCGCACATCGAGGATCAGGGCATCGTGCTCATTGGCCGCCGTTTCGAAGGCGCGGGGAGACAAGGGCAAGGCTCCGCGCTGCATGACGACATCAAAGCTCTCATATCCCGATTTATTGATTCTGGCATTTTTGGCGAAGTATTGTGGCGGTGGCTGCAGCCCTTCGGTTACTTCCTTGATGAATTCGTCGCGGGTCATATCGGCACGGAGGGCATAGTTGGTTGCTTTTTGGTGTCCGAGGGTATCCCAGGTTTCGGACGACATGTTCTTTCCGCAGGCCGAGCCGGCGCCATGGGCCGGATAAACGATCACCTCGTCGGGCAGGGTCATGATCTTGGTCCGCAAGCTGTCGTACAACCATCCGGCCAGGTCTTCTTTGGTGACGGATCCTTTCTTTTGTGCCAGGTCGGGGCGCCCTACATCGCCGATAAATAAGGTGTCTCCGGAGAATATGGCGTATTCTTTCCCTTGTTCATCCAGCAAGAGGTAGGTGGTGCTTTCCGGGGTATGGCCCGGGGTATGGAGGACCCGGATGCGTACGTCGCCCAGCGGAAATTCCTCGCCGTCTCTGGCGGTATGTTTTTCGTAGCTCGTGTCGGCTTGCGGTCCGTAGACGATCTGAGCGCCGGTCTTCTTGGCCAGATCCAGGTGCCCTGATACAAAATCAGCGTGGAAATGGGTTTCAAAAATGTATTTGATGGTTGCCCCGTCGGCTTGCGCCTTCTGGATATACGGTTCGGTTTCCCGCAACGGGTCGACAATGGCGGCTTCGCCGTTGCTTTCGATGTAGTAGGCCCCTTGTGCGAGGCATCCGGTATAAATTTGTTCTACTCTCATACCACGGTTTATTAACAAATGACAAAATGGCCAATGGTATCTGGCTCAGCGATGAACCGACAATATAATCAATTGACCAGAAAACATGAACATTCGTTCATATATTGTTATAATTATCTCATACCACCGGTCCACCTTCAACCATCTAGTGTCTAGCCTCTAATGTCTATCACTCTGCTCCTATTTGCAAATCCCCCCATTCCTCGTTATCTTTGATACCGCATGAAGGAAACAGAAGTCATTAACAAGGATTTGGCCGAACGGCTGGAGCGTACCGCTTTCATCCTGAAGACCGTAGCCCATCCCTTGCGGCTGGGAATCATCCACCTGCTGGAACAATACCCCAAGCTCGCGGTCACCGAAATCTGTGACATGCTGGGATGTGAACAATCCCTGGTTTC
>JAGQXC010000085.1 GCA_020436785.1 Saprospiraceae bacterium
AAACTCTTGTTTGTTGGCTACAAATTGATCTGCAAGCGCCATGAAATAAAACTTTTTCAGGTTGGCTCCATATGTGGCTTTTGTTGCTCCCTTTAACCGGTAAGCCAATACATGAACGAATTCGTGAAAAGGCAGTAACATAAATGCAATCGCAATACCATAAGAGAAATGTGTGAATTGCGAACCTGTTTCATAACCGAATTCATGGGATCCGTGAGCAAATGTATATAGGGTAAGTCCAAGCAAAAGCGCATTGATCAGGTAATAAACTCGAGAATATTTTGTTCGTTTTTTCAAATACATCCTGATGAAAGGGACCAGGTCTTTGTGGTCTAACTGATCAAGAAGAACAAAATTATGATCGACCAATTCTTCGGGTTTTATTTTCATTTTGGGTGATCCTTTTGCATTACTGAGATTTGTCTTTCAATGGAGAGTGTGTAAATAGTTTTCTGCATTTTTCAGATGCGCCGTTTTGCGGTGAGCATCCATCCGGTCCCAGGTGCGCAAGAGCATACTCAACCGCGGATTATGGTCAAAAAATGACCGGTGAACATGTATAAATCGCCAGAAAAGACCATCCCAGACCGCTTGCCAGGATCCTTTCTGGTAATCACTCATCTTGAGGATGTAATTGCTCCCACTGATGTAGGGCTTGGTAGCCATCAGTCCGCCATCGGCATATTGGCTCATCCCGTACACATTGGGGACCATCACCCAGTCGTAGGCATCGATGAATAATTCCATAAACCAGCGATAGACTTCGTCGGGATCCAATTCGCAAAGCAACATGAAGTTACCAAGGACCATCAACCTCTCGATGTGATGAGCGTAACCGGATTGTAAAACTTGACGGATGGTGTGATCAACCGGGTCGATGCCTGTCGTTCCATCATAAAAGCTGGCAGGCATTTTCCGGATGAAGCCCCAGAAATTTTTGGTCCTTTCGACAACCCCTTTGGTGATGTAGATACCGCGGATGAATTCCCGCCAACCGATCACCTGTCGGATGAATCCTTCCAGGGAATTAAGGGGTACCTGATGTTTAGAAGCCGTTGAAAGTACGGCATCCAGAACTTGTTGCGGGCTGATCAGCCCAACATTGAGCAGCGGGGTAAGGACACTATGGTGCAAGACCGGGTGGTCTTTCAGGATGGCATCTTCGTAAGGCCCGAAATCCTTAAAGCGGGATTCGATAAATTCTTCCAGCCACCGTTTTGCCATGTGGTGATCGTAGGGATACAGCGGTTCGCGGCTCAGATTGCCGTAATTGGAAGCGTAATTTTTCGTCACATAGTGCAGTGCTTCCTGCCAGTATTGATTGGATTCAGGCGGTTTTATTTGCGGTGGCCGTTGGTCCCGCGGATATTTCTTGCGATTGTCCCCATCAAAACTCCATTGACCACCTGCCGGATTTCCGTCAGGGTTGATCAGGATGCTTCTTTTTTTTCGTTCGGAGATGTAAAAGCTGGTCTGAAAATATTTGTCCTTTTTCGGATCGAAGAATGCCGCCAGTTCAGCCGGGGTGTTTAGAAAAAGTGGACTTTCTATTCGATGAATTTGGATATTATTTTTCTTGCCGGACCGAATGACCCGTTTCGTCAGCCAGTCATCGACCGGGTCAATGAAGTGGATGGCGGTGATTCCTTGTGCACCGAGATGGGCCATTAGCCAGCGAACATCACTACGGTCATCCTGGGCGTCAATGTATCGAACCTCGACGTTTTGTGCCTGAAGTGTTTCCGCATAGGATTTCATGCTGGCCCGGTGGAATGCAATCTTCTGTTTATGGAAAGAATATTGCTGAAAAAAGAGGAATTCTTCCACGAGATAAACCGGAAGATTACGGCTGGGCAGGGCATCCAAAGTGAATAATTGGTGCGGAAAAAGAATACAGACTTCTTTCATTGCCAAGGTTGTTTCCAGCTTCGACGGCCAGGGTCATGCGGATGCTATCCTGCGGATCATACCTCCGAAGATGGGTCCGTGAAATGGCAGCAAGACCAGCCAGTACAGCCGGCCAAGTAAGCCCAAAGGCCGGAAAGTGGCGGTTTGTACGAGCTCTTGATCGGAGATCCTGAATTCAAGCCAAGCCTCTCCCGGTAATTTCATTTCGGCATAGAGCAGCAGCCGTTTTTCTTCTTGATTGGCATAGAGTACCCGCCAAAAATCCAAGGCATCTCCTGCCACCAACTGGGTGGCGCTGCGCCGTCCCCGCCGCAGACCGACACCACCCACCAGTTTGTCCAGGAATCCACGAAGATTCCATAGCCAATTGCCATAGTACCAACCGGTATCGCCACCAATAGACCAGATCCGGTCAAATACCTTCTTTGGATCAGTGATGATCCGGGTACGGCGGTCGTGTAAACACCCATATTCGGGCACTTGTACCAACTCACTGATGCCTCTGTCCAGCACATCACTGGACTGGGCATCTTTCCAACTGGACTGAATGTCCTGGTTGGCAATCCGGGCAAAAGCCATGCGGACTGCATCTTCATAAGATACCGGTTGTAGGTCTAACAACTCCATCAATCGTTGGTCGGCACAAATGGTCTCCACCTTCATACTATTGACCAAATTGACGGCCAGCTGATAGGACGTGGAAGTTACGAAATACAACCAGTAGGACGATAATCGTGGCGTCATGACCGGTACGGTTAGGATCGTCCTTTTCAGTCCGCGTACCCGGGCAAAGATCTGCAGCATTTGCCGGTAGGTGAGTACATTGGGGCCGCCAATATCAAAGGCCTGATCATAGGTATTCCGGTGGAACAATACGCCGGTCAGACAGGTGATGACATCGCGGACGGCAATGGGTTGGGTAGGGGTGTTCAGCCATTTGGGCGCTACCATGACGGGCAGTTTTTCAACAAGATCACGAATGATCTCAAAGGAGGCGCTCCCAGAACCGACGATGATCCCTGCCCGTAATGTGGTCAGAGGATGTTCTCCGGATTGGAGTATTTCTTCCACGTTCTTTCGGGAGGATAAGTGTTTGGACAGATGGTCTGCATTGGCAATGCCACTCAGGTAAATGACTTGCCGGACCCGCTTACCCTGCAGCGCTTTAACAAAATTTTGAGCTGCCCTTTTTTCCAGATCGTCAAACGCAGAGGTCGTTGCGGACATCGAATGGATGAGGTAATAGGCGGCATCAATGGAATCCGGTAGGGCGGCCAGGCTTCCGTGGTCCAAAAAATCTACTTCGATCACAGAAATTTGAGTCGCTGGCAAGCCGGACGTACTAAAGCGATGGCGGTCCCGGACGCAACAAATGACCTGATGTCCCTGTTGAAGCAGGACAGGCAATAATCGCCTGCCGATGTAACCTGTTGCTCCGGTAAGCAGAATATTCATCGCTTGGTTTTGTCTTTTTGATAAAGTTGTTAACCCCTGATTACAGAAAGTCCGCCATCCACTGGGAAGATCTGACCGGTGATCCACCCTGAATTTTCCTGAAGCAGATAAGCAGCCAGAGAAGCTATCTCTCCCGATGAGCCTATCCGTTTCAACGGATGCCGCTGGGCATTGGCTTCGCGCTTTTCCGGAGTATTGAGCAATTGTGCAGCCAGGGAGGTGTCGGTGAGGGAAGGCGCAATTGCATTCACCCGGATTTTTGGCGACAATTCAGCCGCTAAGGCACGGGTTAAGCCTTCCAGGGCCCCTTTGGAAGCAGATACCTGACTGTGCAGGGCAAATCCGGCTTGCACAGCGACCGTCGAAAAGAAAACGATCGCTGCATTTGATGATTGCTTCAAGCGGGGCAATACGTTCTGCACGGTCTTTATCGCTCCCAGAACTTGCAACCGGTAATCGTCCACAAACGATTCCGCAGTCAACCGGTGGAAGGGTTTCAGGTTGATGCTTCCCGGACAATAGGCCAATCCATCGAGCTGCTCCGGCAGGAAATCCAGATTCAGGGTATCCTCCAAGACATTGAGGGAATGGTAGGAAAGGCGCTCAAGATTGCTTTCGCGGACGTTGGTGTGGTAGGTAGCAAATACCCGGTTATTTTTTGACATTCGTCGAGCCAGTTCAGCGCCGATGCCGGAGGATCCGCCAATGATCAGGAAGTTACCCATAAGTCTTGTTATGTCTAGACTTGGATAACCGGATGAACGGCCTTTTTGTTTAACAAAATTAATAAAAGATTAAACAAAAACACTGTCGTTCAATCGGAAGCTGACGGTCTCTTCATCCTGGATGAAAATTCACGCATAGACGTTCAGGTCCAGGTAATGATTGCGGAACTTCCCTTCCGGATCGTATTTTTTGGCAAGAGCAAGGAAGTCAGGAAATCGCTCATACCGTTGATGCAACAGTGCAGGTTCTACCGAAAAAATTTTACCCCAGTGTGGCCTCACCCCGAAGGGTGCCAGCTCGGACTCTATCATCGGTAATAATGCGCGTACTTCTTTGTCATGTTGTTTCCAGGTAAAATGAATCGTTACGCTGTCCTGATGATAACAAGGGCTCATCCAAAAGTCATCCGCGGCGATGGTGCGTATTTCTGTGATAAGAAGTTGGGGATGGATCAGATCCCGTTTTTTCTCCAGGGCCAGTATGGCGTCCACGGCATTATCCCGCGGCACATAAAATTCCGATTGTAGTTCTTCGCCACCACTCGGCATGAATCCCATTTTAAAATGAGGTAAGCGCAAATACCATGGCCCGGGCACGCCCATTTGTTCGGTGCAGTTTTCAGCGGTGATCTCCACAATGGGATGCAGGTTTCGGGTAGCTGCCTGTGCCCCATAAAAATCATTGCCCAGATCGTCTACCGGGCGATCGGTCCGTCTTTTTATCCAAACCTGGCTGACCTTCTGGTTCAGCCAATCGGTAAACAAACTGACGCTGTAACCACTTGACATGATTTCGTTAAAATGATTTTGCATCGATGCAAGGGGCAAATCCTGAAATACATCCTGCCTGACCTGGTAGGTGTTCTCGATATCCAGCGTGATCCGGGCCAGAATGCCAAAAGCACCTAAACCAACCACCACTCCATAGAAGTCCGGATGCTCACGGTCCAGTTTAATCAGTTCGCCCTGGGGTGTGACCAGCTCGATGGCTCGCACCGGAGTTGCCAGGTTTCCCAACGTAACCCCCGAACCGTGGGTTCCGGTAGCACAAGCTCCGGCCACTGAAATATGCGGCAGGGAAGCTAGATTGTGCAAGGCATAACCTTGCTGATCCAATTGTCGTGCAAAATCTCCATAACGAATACCGCTTTCAACCGTCATAGTTTTCTGAATACCATCAATGTTCACCACCTGGTTAAGCAATGCGGTTGAAATTTGATTATCCGGACTGTCAGCGATGTCGTTAAAACAATGGCGGGAACCCAGGGCTTTCTGGTGGCCTGGATTTGTAATCAAAGCCTGCAGTTCATCCACATTGGCCGGCGTCCGCAAATTTTTGGCGCGATACGAATAATTACGAGCCCAGTTGGTGAAAGGGACAGCCTCTGTCTCCGGATCGGATTTGCAAGCAACGTAAGGAGCGATCACTCCTCCTGCTAATAAAAGGGAGGAGGTCTTAATGAATTTTTTACGTTTCATCAATCATTCATTTTTCGGCCATTTTACAAATTCAAAGCTTCCTTGAAGATATCCAAAACATTTTATTTTACTTAATTCCAACCCCAGATCTGCCATTCAGAACCAAAAAAAGCAGGCGCTTAGGAGAGCCTGCTTAAAAAAAGGATTTTTCCAAAGATTAATTGCAACGGCAATTAAGTGAAGACGCGTTCGGCCCGCATACGGTCAACTCCGTTATTTTTTCCAATTCGTTGTTTCCAATGTTGCCGGGCAGCGTGGATGTACTGGTGATTCGGTAGCATTTATTTCGTTGTCTGGTATTATACCGGTTATAAGTCTTGATCCGAACGACATATCCGGGAGGCACCCGTAGCGATCTGATGGTGGCAGGATTCACCTGGGTATAAGTGCCGGCATCATACGGGTGAGAATAGGAACCGGTTTGATTGGGCCCTCCATACAAGATAACACCTTGATTCGTACCGGTATTATTGTTGTTGGTATTGGAAGTATTATTGTTGTTATTATTATTCGTGGAATTATTTGCATTATAATTTGCGCAACCATTATTACGAACAATAACCTGCCGGATGCCTTGCGCTACGCTGTAGTTTCCACTGCAAACATAATTATGATCATTTTGTCCGTTAATAAAATAATCGGCCTCATACGGACCAGTGGCTAATATTTTAATCGATCTTGGATGTTGCCCATTGGGAAAATGACTGCTCCATCCGGCAGTACTGGGACTAAAAGTTGCATTTACCGGTAAATACCATGCTATCCCGGAGTAATTGCTGCCGGAATAGATGATTGCAACAAAAAACTGATTGTGAGAACGCAACGTATATGTCCTCGATTGCGCATTTCCTAAATTGGCATCATCTTCCGTATAATATCCGGTGGTATTTCCACTGATGGCTACATCGACCTTGTAGCCGCCAAAAACCTGGATAGACCTCGCCGTAAAATTTATCGATTGCCCTGCATAGGTTAATCGCTGTTGTGTTCCCTGAAAATTGGGCTGTGAATAGAGAATGGCGCCCCGGTAGCTGGGATCGGTAATTCCAGTGTATGATTGGGCCTGTAAATGCATGGCAAACATCAGTGACAATAAGAAAACAATACGTTTCATGATTTTCGTTTTCATCAATGAATAATTTATTTGACCATACAAAATTGGACCGGGAAAGATTTGAAAGCACTGTACCTGGGTATAATTTGGCCGTTCGGATAGTGTTCGTTTGTGCTTTGTCCTTAATAGATCCCTTGACTAGGGTGCGGGTGGAAAAAGTTAATGTAAATGGTTAATTGCACCATTTAGTGAGCATGATTATTGGCAATCAAAATAGATCTGCGTTTTAGGTAAGAGAAGTTATATCAGGGCATAGAAAATTTGATAGCCCGATGATTCTTCAATTTCCTAAATCAATTTTTTTCAACCGTAGGGACTAAGATTTGACGATCCGGTATCGCGCGCACCATTTTTACCACCTTCTGGTCCGGGTAGAAAGTGAGCTGAAAATCACTGAGCAGGGCACTGCCCACGAATGCATCTTCAACTTCCGGTAAGAACACGACGGTGGGTTTGGTGATGTGGTAATAGCCAAATGGAATGTTTTCCTTCAATTGAGCATAGCTGGTACGGGTATGGCCGGTCTGATTGTTCCAGAGGTTATTACCTGCTTGGAGCGATGAGCTGAGTATCAAAGAATCCTTCCAGGTCTCTGGAAAGTACAGCCATCCTGAAGCGCCGGTATCGAAATTAAGGTAGATTTCTTTAGAACCGATCCTGGTTTTAACATAGGGTATTCTGCCAAGGACCTCAAAAGGTAGGTAGTGATCATCTGGTCGATCTTCCAGCGGGCCGACATAACCAAATCGCATAGTTTGATAGTCCATGCAGAAGTTGCTCTTACCCAGTAAATTATATCCCAGGACTCCATCTACATCCAGATCATCATAAATGGCGCCGTACACGTTTAGAAATACATTTCCACCAAAGGTAAGTTGCCGAACCATAGCAATGGTGCCTTGGTCTCTAGGTACCACCAGTTCAAGACCGGCTTCCTCGGCCACTGATTTTTTGAAATTAACGACGTTAGAACCCAGGTCAATCAGGAAGCGATAAGGTCCCTTCCCATTTAGTGTGACATCAAGACATGGTAAAGTCCGGGATCCGGTGATTGGCAAGGTATCGCGAGAAAGGTAATAGTCCTCAGAGGCCGATCTGATTTTTTGCAAAAGAGAGGCGCTGAATTGGCCATAACCGGTCAATGGGAGTAAATGGATGGCCAGGATTAGACTGCATATCAATCGAAACAAAATGTATTTTTTTCAATTAAAACGTTCGTTCTGGCGGATGTATTTATTTCATCCCCATAAAGAAGTCGCGGAGTCCGCTGAGAATGCTTTGGACGGCATAGGAAGCCAGGATCAATCCCATGATCTTACTGATCACGGTGATCCCGTATTCTCCAATGCGACGCTGAACCAGATTCGCTCCCAGCAATAATACCATAGTACCGACAATCACGAGTAATACGAGTAAAGTCGTTATTGCTTGTTCCTGGAACGTATACAAATGATTATCTGTCATCAGAACCACGGCCATGATGGCACCTGGTGAAGCGATTGATGGGATCGCAACAGGAAATATGGTTACATGCATGTAGTCTTTAATCATGTGCTTCTCCTGCTCGGGTTTGCCTTCCCCGAAGATCATGGTCAAGGCAAAAAGAAACAGGATCACTCCACCGGAAATCTGAAAGGCATTCAGAGACACTTCCATTCCCTCCAAAATGACCTGGCCCACCAATATGAAAAACAATAAGACCAGGAAAGCAGTCATGGATGCGGTGACGGCGACTTTCCGTTTGTGTTTGGCATCGAAATCTTTGGTCGCCTCCAGGTACACCGGTACCGAACCCAGTGGATCGAGCACAGCGATCAGGAAAAGGATTTTGGTAATGATCTCATTCATACGGAGCAGGATGCTGCCCTCAAGTTACCAATTCCCGGCATACTATAAACGATAATCCAGCCAATGGATCAGATTAAGTAACAATTGAAAATTTTGAGCTGCCTCCGGAGAATTCATACCGGCCTTGAAGTGGTTAGGACCGGCGAGCTGTGCGGAAAACATGGCAGCTTCACCAAAACAGGCGATGCGTCCGGCTCCATAGTCCATGATGGCTCCTTGCGATAGTCCGGTCGCCGGAAAATGCCTGATCCGGTCGTTAAACACCCACGTGGTGTCCGTGAGATAAATGGTTTGTGATGCACTGAGATTGAGGATTGACTGTGCGTCTGCAGGGATTTTAAATCCCTGGCCGGTAAAACTGCGGACCTGGGTGACTTGCTCTCCGGCATTTCTGCCCTGGGTGATCACGCAGTCGGTCAGAGATCCCTCTGGGATACTAAAATCAATAAGTTCTTTACCCGGCCGGTACAATGCAAAACCATCGTAAAAGGTAAAACCAAATGCGGCCGCCAGATTCGCCGCAGCCCCTGCAAAAGGCATGTGATCGGCGATCAGCAACAAGGAACCTCCCTGCTTGACCCATTTTTCAACAGCAGAAATCTCAGCGTCCGTAAATGCCGATGCCGTAGGAGCGATTCCCGGATGGGCATTCTCAGCTGGCCTGGCATTGGCAATGACCAAGAGTACTTTCCCCTGGAGCGATTGATCGGTAAATTTTTCTTCATTATCCGCCAGCCGGTACCCATCAGACTCCAATAAACTGGTGAACGACTGGTAGCGGCCGGTACGGGTGTGGAAATTGTCATGGGCCGCATCGATGAATACAAAAGGTCCGCCTTCCGGAGGATACATCGGAGCAGTTATTTTAGGATGATAGGATGTATCCGGAATTTGTTGGGCCGGCAGCAGGGTAGTCAGGAAGATGAAAAAAAGGAGGTTATAAAACTTCATGATAATCAGGTCTCGTCACTAAGGAGATGCCAGATGCAGAGTTATTGACGTATGATCTCCCAGATTCTTTTTGGAGTCCATGAACCGTCAATGGTGGGTATGTTGCGCTTGATGGCCTCCTTTTCCAGCCATTGACCCCACAACACCGGCATGTCGTCGATGGTCACCAAACCGGAACCGGACTGGGCACGAGCCCGCAATCGTTCCATCTGAATGACCGGGTCGATGGTCAGGCAATAGACGCGGTCAAACAGGTCGACTACGTCAAACAGGTTGCCAGATCCACCAAAAAGATACAGGTTGGAATGCAGATTCAGGATGCGTGCTAAAAATGCTTTATCCCACAGGAAGCGGAAGTTCTGGTCCATCGCTTCCCGGGCAGATGACGGTGGAGGAACCCGGATGCCCTGGGCATTGTACCAGGAAGCAAGACCTTCCACTTCATCGGCATCCCAGGCATTGATGCCCTCATCCCGCAGTGCCTGGCTGACGAATGACTTCCCGGAGCCGGAGGAACCAAATACCAACACCTTCATGAAATAAAAGTACAATAATCCTAATGAATGAATAGGCAGGTTGGCTCCGCTTTTGGCCACCTGGAATTGTTGAGAATGCTATTTCTACAGGAACATCCTTTTGGTTATTTTTAAACATGCGAATGCGTATATTTTTACTTGGGTTGATTCTTTCCTCCTTCCTGGGCTACCTGGAGTGGGGCACCGATCAACGGATGCTACTCGGTCAAATAGAATGGGAAATTTTATCCAAACTTTTTCGGGATCCGGTGTCCGTGTTACACCCATTCATTGTCTTACCACTGGCCGGCCAGATCCTGTTGATTATCGCCGTTTTTAAACCAGTGAAGTGGCTGATCATCGCGGGTATTTCCGGTATCGGTTTATTGATGCTTCTCTTGTTTTTTATTGGACTGCTTGGCGCCAACTGGAGGGTAATCCTTGGTTCGCTTCCATTTCTGTTTCTGGCAACGTTGACATTGATTCATTGGCGTAAAATGAATCGTGATCGGAATGCAGCACCCTGATTTTCAGGAGTAAGTTACCCGTGAAGTTATTTTAATCGCTCCAGCACACCTCTTCGTTTGACAATGTTCTTGTAATCCCATTGGATTAACGTTGCTTTTTCCAGCCAATTTATGAGTTCTATGTTATTGACCTGATTCCTGGTGGTATACCTTATTTCTGCCGCTTTAAACCGGCCCTCCGGTTGCAGGCCTGCCTCCTCAAAGGTTTGGCCACTCCAGAACAACAGTCTCATGCAGTTTTTCAACTTGCTGTAACCTACGATCGGATTTCCATCCAAAAACCAAACCGGATGCGCATGCCAGATCTTGTTGGTGGACTCCGGTAATCCTTCATCAATCGTAGAAGCCAGCATTTCGGCAATTTCTTGGTCCTCGCCGGACAAAGCAGCATTGTAGGTTTGTATTCCGGGATCAATGGCCATATCGGTCTGTTTGGACACCTAAATTGGGAATAATTCATGATGAAATGACCGCCTGGGCCTCAATTTCAATCAAAAATCCCGGATTGGCCAATCCTTTTACATTGATCCAGGTACTTGCCGGAGGTGAAATACTACCGAAGTATTTCCGTAGTGCCATGCTGATGATGGCTCCATCTGCTGGTTGATAATTAACTTTATATAGACGAAGCAGAACGATGTCTTCCAGCACTCCGCCGGCAGATTCGATGGCCGTCCGGAGGTTTATCAATGTACGGTCAGCCTGGCTGGCCAGATCACCAGGACCGGAAAGCTGCATGTTTGCATCCCAGGCGACCTGCCCGGAAATAAAGACCATTTTTCCGGCAGGAACCACGACGACCTGAGAAAATCCGTAAGGACGAGAATCAAATAATGATGCCGGTTGAATGCATGTTTTATCCATGGATCTATGATATAATTAAAATAATTTATTAGAAAAATAACCTTTATAGGTTATAAGCGGATTAGCACAATAGTTTGCTTAATCCGACGCGGCTGCTGCCGTCGGAATACCATCCTGCCATTTCCATAAATATCCGGTAACCCATTTTGTGATAGAAACCAGGTGCTTCATAGCCGGCGGTCCAGGTCCAGATGTGTCCAATTCCCAATGAAGTTACTTGTTCCTCCAGGGACTGCAAGAGCGCGCTTCCCAAGCCCTGATGCCGGTAGGATTTTTCGACAAATAAATCGGTTAAATAAAACCAGTTGGCATATTGTTGTGCATTGAAGTAGGCCAATCCTGAGGCACAGCCGATAAACCGGTCATCCGATTCGGCCACCCGGGTAAACCGGTCCGCATGTTGGATAGCAACTCCCTGTTCCAGCGTATGCTGATCAAATCCGGATTTCACTTGCGCATATTCTTCTGATGTGATTTCCCGGTTGCATAACCGAATGGCATTCATAAGTGATGGATTTGGTGATAAAGCATAAATAGTAACCCGTGGTAAATCAGTTATTCTTTATTAAGTTACGAAATGCGTCCATAAATTGATCTAATTTAAACCGGGTGATCTCATCGGTAAGTACACCGTTATTATCCAATTTTCCTTTAATTCCGGAAATTAACAGCGTATTTTCTGGTGTAAATCGTGCCGTGAGCGTGTGCATGATGAGTTGCAATTCTTCGTGACCTTTTTGACCGTGGGCCGATGCCGTTATTAATCCTACCGGTTTGCCTGAAAATACCGTGGTGGCCACACACCACTCCAACGCATTTTTTAATCCGCTGGGTATACTGAAAATGTATTCGGGAGTGCAAATCATTACACCTTCGGCCCGGTTGATTTTGTCGCGAAATTCGACAATGGTCCGGGGTGGGTTTTCCAAGGACTGCTCCGGATTAAAATGGGGTAATTCATTTAACCTGTTGAAAATTTCAAATTCAAAATCCGGTATTTGAATGCCAAGTTGGGAGGCTAGAAGCTCGTTGGATGATCCTGACTGGGCACTCCCGATAATTACCAACAATTTATGTTTCCCCGTCATGTTTTAACTGATCTAACGGTAAGATGTCAAAAACATTTTAACCCTACAATAAGCACTGCCTGGATCAGGCGATTTTATTCAAAAACGATTTTCGCTGCGAGCCCCGGAAAGAACCTGGCAATGATCAAGAAAACCCGCATGGAGAATACGGTAAGCATTGGCTTGTTTTTTTGTAATTGAGGAATAATGTGGTTAACCAGGGCGTCCGGGGACATTTTTTGCTCGTTTCTTTGACTGGTCATGTGGGTGTCAGTGACCGGAGGAATAAATTCGAAAACCTTCACGGAGGTAGATTTTAATTTATGACGCAATCCAATCGTAAAATTGCGCATTGCTGCTTTACTGGCGCTGTAGACCAGTCCGTCCGATTTAGGAAAAGCACCCAGGCCTGATGTTGTATTCACAATGACCCCATTATTATTGTTTCTGATCATCGGAAGGAGTAATTGGGTAAGGATTAGCTGGCCGGTCACATTGATGTTGATTTCGCGGACAATTTTTTGAGGGGAAACGACATTTTCCGTAAAGTTGTAATTGTACTGGATGCCTGCGTTATTGAACAATACATTCAGGTCCGGATAGCGGTTTTGAAGGTCTACCGATGCTTGTTCGATGGCCCCGGGGTCGCTCATATCACAAGGTATAATGTCAAATCCTGCCCTTTTTGCCTCTTGCAGACGGCCGCTGTCCCTTCCCAGAACGATGACTTTATTTTCAAGTTTCTGCAGGGCGTGAGCCAGGACGAGCCCGATCCCGGACGTACCTCCGGTGATTAATATGGTGTTGTTTGAAAGCTTCATTGGATAAATTTTAAAAGTTATTCATTTAGTTGATTGATGGGAGAAAGGATCAGGAATGAATCATCTGGATGAATAGACGGATGAATTGGATCAATAGGATGCCCAATAGGCCATTGATAATGACCATGAGCAAACCGGCGCCCCACAGGCCCAGCTTACGGATGGCCAGGCTGTCACCAA
>JAGQXC010000565.1 GCA_020436785.1 Saprospiraceae bacterium
GATTTCACAGGGATCGATGCCACCAGCGCGACCGATGGGCTCTCATTGTACCATCTATTGAAAGATCAACAACCCCTGCCGGCAAGACCGCTGTTCTGGCATTTTCCCATCTATCTGGAAGCTTACCGCAATGGTGAAGACGAAAGTCGCGATAGCCTGTTTCGAACCCGGCCAGGATCTACCATGCGTTTTCGCCATTGGAAAATGCACTGCTACCTCGAAGATCAGGCCTACGAACTCTATAATCTGTTGGAAGATCCGGGAGAAAAGCAAAATTTGATCGGTCAGTCAATGGAAATCGAAGATACCTTAAAGACAATGCTGGCAAAATGGTGGGAAAATACCAATGCACCCATTCCGGCTACCTTGAATCCTGATTTTGATCCAGATTTTCATGCTCATTGAGTTGTCCGAAGGCTGAATGAAATGGCCTGGGTTAACTCAAAGAAAAACAATCTTCCCGCTGGATCGGATGAAAATAGTCCACAATGTTTTTTAGGACGGAATTGGTCGTTTTCTCAATAGCCGCAATTTCAACCCGGACACCCAGACTTTTAAGGTGGTGAACCAAATCCGTGTAATCGGCATCACCGGACAAGATGATAATGGTATCAACTTTTGGGGCCAACTGGGTGGCTTTAATGGTCAGTGGAATGTCCGCCGATTTATAACAGGGCTGCACATTTCCGTGAAACAGGTCGTGAAGACGGTCAGCCAGTTTTTTGGAGATGTAGGATCCTTCCCGGAAATAAATGAGGCGGTTGAGTCCGCGGTTTTCCAGGATCTTGGGGATGAAGGTGTCAAAATTGAGCATCATTGCTTCATCGTCAAACAATCCATGAATCGAACGTTCGATGTTGTTGCCATCGACCAATACGGCAACGGATTGCTCAATGTAAATTTCATAGTCCATAATAAAATTCGGTTATTCTACTGAAATTACAATGCAATCCGGCCTAATGTGGTTCACCAGCAACCTTAAGCCGATGATTATTATCCGCCGTTCGGAATACCAGGAACCTATCCTCTAAACACCTCACCGCGAAGCTGGAAACCGCCCGATCAGGAGGTGTGGTGCATCCAGGTATAAAAGAAATAACCGATGATTAGAAGCAATCCCAATGAAATGGTGCCAATAAAATACCAGAAGAAAAATTTGTTTTTGTTTTCTGTGACGTCACTCATAGCCTAATCGCTTTTCAGTATAGACCAGAACAGGCCATCCGGGTCATGGGCGGACGGTGACTTTTTTTTATCGGGTTGGGGTATTTGGGAGGAAGATTAACTCCATCAGTTCATACAACTCGGGATGTGCGTCCTTGAATTGCTTTGGTTGTTGGAAAAAATAGGTGGCAGCAACGGCAAAAAATTCGGTTTCATTGGTGGCCCCGTAGGGCGGAATGTCCGAATGACCGTCACGAATGGCTGCCATCTCCCGGTAGATCAACTTCATCCAGGGCAATACGTATTGCTTTTGCAGAAAATATTCCGGAATTCCATCCGTGGCGCCGTCCGCTTTATCGATTAGATGAATGAATTCGTGAATCCCTGTATTGGTGCGGCCTTCCTGGGAGAATCCCTGACGGAGGGAAGGAAGGGACAGGATCATTTTGCGATTCATCGGTCCCCAACCGACCATACCCAATACGGAACGGTCGTCTCCCTCCGTAGCATAGTCTTCCTCCCGGAATGAATTTGGATAGACCAATACTTCATCGAGGTTCGGATAACGTTGCCAATGTGGAAAGTGAAAGACCGGAATAACTCCGCTGGAGGCGACCAGCAGGCGATCCTGGACCGAAAGGTCGATGCCGATTCCCGTAATTTTTACCCTGCCCAGAAATTGCAGGATGCGATCTTCAAATTGGCTTTTTTCATTCTCGATCAGTTGCTGGTAAAACCGGACATGGTCTTGGAGGTAAGTCCGCCAGGATTCCGGAAATACTTCTTGGGTTGACGCAGCGCGATTGCGAAACAATAACCACCAAAAGCCGGATAACCCCAACAGGAGGATGACAATCGTAATCAGCGCAAGGCTGCTCATGCGGTCGAGGATGATTGCAGTAAATACATGATACCGGCCTGAAGGCCCCGGATTTCAGCCAACCCACGCAGCCGGCCAATGGCACTGTAACCCGGATAAGTCTTTTTGTGCAGATCGTCCAGCATCTGGTGACCATGATCGGGTCGGACCGGTATCGGGGCGCCCCGGCGTTGCATTTCCCTCACCATGTGGAGAACGACCCCGGCCAGATCGGTATCCCCATCAAGATGGTCCGCCTCAAAAAAATGTTCTGAGGATTCTCTTTTAGTATTTCGTAGATGGAGAAAGTAGATGCGGACTGCGAAGCGGGAAGCCATGTTCTTGACGTCGTTGTCCGGACGGGCACCGTAAGAACCGGTACAAAAACAAAGGCCATTGGCCGGCGAGGGTACCGCAGACAATAATTCGGCCACGTCCGTCTCCGTACTCACGATCCTTGGCAAGCCCAACACCGAAAAAGGAGGGTCGTCGGGGTGAATGGCCATGACCACACCAGCCTCTTCGGCTACCGGAGTGATGTCTTCTAAAAAAGCAAACAAATGCGCTTTCAACCGGGCAGGTGTAATGGTGTGATACTCCTGTAGAGCTGCCAGTATCTGCGATGGAGTGAAGGATTCTTCACTGCCGGGGAGACCCTGTAGGATCGTGTCATATAGTTTCTTTTTTTGCGGTTCTCCCATTCTTTTAAAACATTCGGAAGCGAGGGTTATTTGTTGTTCGGTATAGGCGTTTTTGGCCAGTGGGCGCTTTAGCATAAACAGATCGAAAGCAATCAGAGCCTCCAGTTCAAAGCGTAATGCTTTACTGCCATCGGCTACTTCGTATTCAAGATTGGTCCGGACCCAATCCAGGATCGGCATAAAGTTGTAGGTGATAATCCGGATGTCTTCCTGACCAAGATGATAAAGACTGGTTTGGTAGTTCCTGATGTATTGCCGGAATTGACCGGTTCTTTTTTTAATGTCTTCGTGCACCGGTAAGCTTTCCACCACGGACCAGGTTAGACCGGCAGCTTCAATCATCCCTTTGCGCTTCCGGATTTCTTCGGCCGTCCACACTGCTCCAACCGGGATGTGATGCAATGCGGTGACTACTCCCGAACAACCGGCCTGACGGATGTCTCTGAGCGATACCGGATCGTTTGGCCCGAACCACCGCATCGTTTGTTCCATGCCTATCATGTTTCCGACTATTTTAATGTCGAAAATAATCTTAATTCAGCAGGATTTTCCAGGGTTCATTCTCTGGGCATAAAATAGGCGTCAAACAAGAGCAGTTGCCTGGTAATTTCCAGGAGTGCATATTCACCCTGATTCTTGGTCTCCGCCTGTTCCAGATACGCGATCTTGGTTTCCAAAACATCCTGGAATTTCAGATAAAGTCCTGCGCCTGAATCTGATGAGTTATCTGAATGGGGGAGTTTGATCCTTATCGCCTGGGCAATGATGGGATAATCTGTCATTTGAAATTCCTGGTTCAGGCTGACCAGGTAATCCTGCATCAAATGAATTTGCCGGTGAATCGTTGGATCGATGATCCACTTGAGGCCCTGATTCAATTGCAGTCCTATGGATTGATCCAGTGATGAAAACAGAGCTGCATAATCCCTGGCGGGAGCCGCTGATTCCGGATGATTCTGTTGGTAGTGACCTTCAAACCATTCGGGTTGATCGAGTTTTTGATCGAAGATGAAGGCGGCGATTGCCAGGATAAGAGAGCTGTCAACTGGCTGCTTCGGCATCACTTGAAATCGCCGGACCGCCCCGTACATCAACGCCGAGGAATCCTGAGGGTTGATCACAAATGCGGTCATCCTACGAACAAATTCTTGCCGGTCGGGAAATTCGGCAAGATAACGGCGTTTTACGGCCTCTAGTGGCGGAGCAATCAGATTCTCTTCCGGTAACGAAAGGGTCGTGTGGCAAACCGTACAATAACGGTTGACCTCACCGGCAACTTCTGTGTCCTGCGCGGGATGCTGAGGGCTCAGGGAAGTACATTGCTTAAAAAACAGAATGGCAAGAATCATTGCCAGCATCAGATGCTTGCGAGGGCTCATCGGATTCGGTTTAATGAGTCAGCGAGATACTTACTTATCAGCCGGTATTTTATGAATTAGATCACACAAGGCGCTGATTCCGGTACTGAAACGGATAAAAAACTTTGGATACCTTTTCATTCCAACCCGGGATTGGATAAATTGCCAACCAATCGATGGAAGACCCTATTCATCAAGCATAATCAAATCCAATGAACGCAAGAAAATCAGTTTTGCTATCCTTCCTGATGAGCCTGGCTGGATTCGCCATGGCCCAGAATCCGGGATACCTCGACCAGCGGCTTTCTTTCGAAGAGCGTGCAGCTGACCTCGTGAGCAGAATGACACTCGAAGAGAAAGCAGACCAGATGATGCACTCTGCCCCGGCCATTCCACGGCTCAATTTACCGGCCTACAACTGGTGGAATGAGGCACTGCATGGCATTGCCCGGTCCGGCACGGCCACGGTTTTTCCTCAGGCCATTGCATTAGGTGCCACCTTTGATGCGAATTTGATTTACCGGGTAGCCGATGCGATATCTGATGAAGCCCGGGCCATGTACCAGGCAGCGATCAATCAGGGATATCACGAACAATACGGTGGACTGACCTTCTGGTCTCCCAATGTGAACATCTTTCGTGATCCACGCTGGGGCAGGGGGCAGGAAACTTACGGCGAAGATCCTTTCCTCACCGGACAATTAGGCGCTGCCTTTGTCCGTGGCATGCAGGGCGACGATTCCCACTACCTGAAGACGGCAGCTTGTGCCAAGCACTTTGTCGTACACAGCGGACCAGAAAAATTGCGTCATGAATTTGATGCCGTCGTATCGGCCAAAGATTTGAATGAAACCTATTTGCCGGCATTCCATAATCTGGTCAATGCCGGTGTGGAAGCCGTAATGTGCGCTTACAATGCCACCGATGGGGAGCCATGCTGCGCCAACCATTACTTGCTGCAGGATGTTTTGGTCAATCGGTGGGGATTCAAAGGACACATCCTCAGCGACTGTTGGGCCATCACCGACTTTTACAGCAAGAGCGGACATCATTTTTCAGCCGACGCCGCCGAAGCATCGGCGGCAGCCGTCAAGAATGGTGTGGTCCTGAATTGTGGTAATTCCTACGGATCATTGGTGGATGCTGTGAAGCGGGGTTTAATTACCGAAGCCGAGATTGATCAGGCGCTAAGCCATCTTTTGGTCACCCGGTTTAAACTGGGTTTGTTTGATCCTAACGATGATAATCCGTATGCCCAGATCGGACCGGAAGTGATCAACAGTTCTGCCCACCGGGCACTGGCCCGGGAAGTTGCGCGTAAAGGCGTGGTCCTGTTAAAAAATAATGGGGTGCTGCCCTTGCGCAATGACTTATCCAAATATTTCATCACCGGACCCAATGCCGCCAATGTGGACGCGCTAATCGGCAATTATTATGGGGTCAATCCCGATATGGTTACTTTTCTGGAAGGTATTTCCGGTGCCATCGCACCCGGAAGCCAGCTCCAATACCGTACCGGCATCTTGCTGGACCGGCCCAATACCAATCCTGCCGATTGGACGACAGGTAATGCAGCCGGCAGTGACGCCAACTTTGCGGTGCTCGGGATTACCGGAGCTCTGGAAGGGGAAGAGGGGGCAGCCATTGCCTCCGATCACGCCGGTGATATGCTGGAGTACATCATCCCTCCGCACCAGATAGAATTTCTCCGCAAACTGAAGCGTGGACATGATAAACCGGTCATTGCCATTATTACCGGTGGTTGTCCGCTCAACCTGACCGAAGTCCAGGAAATAGCAGACGCCGTTATCATGGCGTGGTATCCCGGTGAAGAAGGGGGGAATGCTGTCGCCGATATTATTTTCGGTAAGACATCACCTTCCGGCCGGCTTCCGGTAACCTTTCCGAAAAGCCTGGACCAGCTTCCGCCTTATGAGGATTACAACATGACAGGAAGAACCTATCGCTACATGGACGCCGAGCCATTGTATCCTTTCGGATACGGATTGACCTACACCACTTTTAGCTACAGCGATCTCCATTTGTCCATGAATGCCATTCAACCGGACGGATCAACCACTGCTGCAGTGACGGTTCAGAACACCGGAGAATATGCATCGGATGAGGTGGTTCAACTGTACATACACGACGAAGCAGGGTCCGCACCGACGCCATTGTTTTCCCTAAAAGGGGTCAAGCGTATTCATCTGAAACCCGGTGAAAAAACGCAGGTTTCATTTCAAATCGGAACGGAGCAACTGGCCCTGGTATTGAATGATGGCAGTAAGAAGGTTGAAACCGGTACCTTCAAAGTGTATCTGGGCGGTAGCTTGCCCACCCAGCGTTCACGGGATCTGGGCATGCCGGCCTGGCAGGAAGCGACTTTGATGGTTAAGTGATGGAGGACTTGCCTATAAGTAGTCAGGTCACGCCACCTCCTGCAGTTGCGCAGGCATCTCTTTCACACGCCTCTATGCAAGCAACCTAGGGGAGCAAATACCTCAAAGCCCCGGTCAGCATGTTGACGTGATTCATCGTGCAACTTTCACCCATGATGCCGATGCGCCAGATCTTGCCGGCAAAGGCACCTAGCCCACCGCCAACCTCGATGTTGTATTCCTGCAATAACCGGCTGCGCAACATCGCTTCATCCACGCCATCGGGGACATAGACGGCATTCAGATTGGGGAGACGGTAGTCCTCTTCCACGACAAAACGGAAGCCTAATTCCTCCAGTTGGGATTTAAGGTGTAAATGCACCGCACGATGCCGGTCCCAACGATTTTCTATGCCCTCCTCGACCACCAAAGCCAGGGCTTCGTGCATGGCGTAAATGGCGGATACCGGTGCCGTATGATGGTAGGCCCGCTTGGACCCTTCCCAATAATTTTTGACCATGGATAGATCCAGAAACCAGGATTGGACCTTTGTCTTGCGTGAATCCAGCACCTTTATGGCTGCATCCGAAAAACTTACCGGAGAAAGTCCGGGAGGTGCACTCAGGCATTTCTGGGAACCGGAATAAAGGGCGTCGATGCCCCATTCATCCATGTGCAGCCGCACGCCGGCAAATGAGGTGACGGCGTCGACTACTAACAGGGCTCCGGCCGCATGGACCAATTCACTGATTTCACGGATCGGTTGCAGCGCTCCGGTAGAGGTTTCCGCATGCACCAATGCCACCAGCTTTGGCTTGGAACATTTGGTTAAGGCAGCTTTCACCTGATCAGGTTCTGTAATTTTTCCCCACTCGGTGTTGACCGTATGTACCAGGGCACCACAGCGCCCGGCAATGTCTGCCAGGCGGCCTCCGAAGACTCCGTTGATGCAAACTATGCATTCATCGCCAGGTTCCAGTAGATTGACCAGGCTCGTCTCCATCCCTGCACTTCCAGGGGCAGAAACCACAAAGGTGAGATGATTTTGGGTAAACAGTGTGGCCTGAAGCATCGCCTTGACTTGATCCATCATACGGATAAATTCCGGATCCAGGTGACCAATCAACGGTCTGGCCATGGCCTGAAGCACACGGGGATGGGCATCGGAAGGGCCGGGCCCCATCAGAACCCGGGTAGGAGGATTAAAATTTGCCGGCTTCATCACTTTCTGACTTTCCCACAAATTACAACAGTCCTCAGGAATCTGAGGAAACCTCATCCAACAGTTTGAGGATCGACTGGTAATTTTTTCCAACCGCTTCGGTCATCGCCAATTCGCAGGTTTTGGAAGTCGAATAATACCCGGAATATTCGTTAGCTTTTACCTCAGTAGCTTCCCTCCGCGTCGCTGCGTCAGTTAGTTCCGGAATCAGAAAACCACGATCACCCGCCATGCCGCAACAACCGGCAAAAGTTGGTATGATGCAATCCCGCGCACATGCCTTGCCCAGCGCATTCAACTTGGATACAACGCCTAACTTATATGCCGAACAGACCGGGTGAAGGACAATCCGATCCTTAGGGTGGTCAATGGATAATCGCGGCATGAGATAGTCGGTGGCGAAATCAATAACATCCAGCAACAGCAACCGGTTGTATTTTTCCCGATTGGCCTCAGTCAGGTATTCCCCGCAGTTTCGTAAAGTTTGGGTGCAACTCGTGACGTCCAGCACGATAGGAAGCTCACCCTGCCGGGATTCTTCAAACAACCTTGGGATGGTTTGATTTACGGTTTCCCGGAAAGCAGGTACAAACCCTTTGGACGAAAAGATCTGGCCACAGCAACTCCCCGATGCATTCATAAACCGGACACCAACCTGTGCTTTACGTCCAAGCGATGCCACCAAGCCCGGCAATTCCCCATCCATCATCCGGGTGATGCAACTGGAATAATAGATCACCTCGGGACCTGCCCCGGAAATGTTGCCGACTGACTCCAATGTACGTCTTGATCCGGGTGTGATGCCATTCAGACTATTATTCCACTGAGGTACCGGGATCCGGAGCCGGCGCAATGCGCGGGTGGTTTTTTCCATGCTGTTGTGGCCGAAGAGGCGGTTCAGACGTTGACCGGAGCGGATGGCAAAACGGGCACCGCTTTCCAATAGCTTAAAGTGATTGGCCAGCCAGGAGGCCAAACGGTTTTGCCGGTGAGAGTGATTTTCCGCCCGCAGTTTCTTGACCAGGTCACCGGTATTAATGTCTACCGGGCATTGGGTAGCGCATAATCCATCCACGGCGCAGGTGTCCAGACCGTCGTATTGATATGCTTTCAATAGCTCTGACTGTGCGGCGTGATCACCGGCGATTTCCAGCCGTTTGATGGCGCGCCGGATTCCAATTCGCCGTCGCGGCGTCAGGGTTATATCCCGGCTGGGACAGACATTCTCACAAAAACCACACTCGATACACCGGTCTACTTCCGGATCTACCACCGGCATCACTTTAAGATGGTGAATGTGTGTCAACGGGTCTTCAGTCACGACGATGCCCGGGTTCAGTAATCGGTGCGGATCGATGAGAGCCTTTAATTCCTGCATGATGCGGTAGGCTTCGGGTCCCCATTCCTTGGGGATGTATGCGGATACGGCGCGGCCGGAACTGTGTTCTCCCTTCAAAGATCCGTCGTACTTCTGCAGAACCATATGGAACAGGTCGTCGTTAAAACGTTCATAGTCGGCAATGTCCTTATCGGTGGCAAAGGACTGGGAAACCACAAAATGAAGATTTCCGTCTTTGGCATGGCCGAAGATGATGCCTTGCCGATAGCCGTGTTTTTTAAACAATGCCTGAATATCGATCACCGCATCACCAAGTCGTTCGACCGGAAAGGTGATGTCTTCCAGCAGGGCCGAGGTGCCCTTGGCCCGCATCCCGGCAACCGACGGATACATGCCTTTGCGAATCTTCCACAATAGGGCTTGTTCTTCCGGATCCCGGGTGAATTGAGGCGGCATGATCAGTGGCAGTCCGGCAAAGACCGGACCGGCAGCATCATATTGCATTTCAAGGGCTGCCGGTGTGCTTTGCTGGAATTCACAGAGGATGGCTGATGCGTTTTCTGGCAGATCCTTAAGGAATGCCGGTACACCGGGCATGTGTTCGACCGAGCGCAAAGAGGCCCGGTCCATAAACTCCAGGGCTTCGGCACCGGTGGTTTTCAGGGCAGGAATGGAGGCACAAGCGGTGGCAGGATGATCGAAATACAACATCCCGGTCAATTTATGGGGCAGATCATGTATGGTATTCAGTACCGCTTCGGCAATGAATGCCAACGTACCCTCACCACCGATTAGGACATGGGCCAGGATGTCCAGCGGATGTTCGTAGTCCAGGAAGGCATTCAGCCCGTAGCCAACGGTATTTTTTTGCTGATATTTCTGACGTATTCGTGCAACCAGATTGGGTTGATCAAGGATTTCCTGCCTCAGTCTGATCAATCCTTCAGCTATGGTTTTATCCTCTTCGATAAATCGTTGATGGTCAGATTCTGAACCCGTATCGTAAAGGTTCCCATTGGGTAACAGGAATGTCAGGGACTTGAGCGTATGATAGGAGTTGTTCAGCACGCCGCAGCACATGCCGCTGGAGTTATTGGACAGGATGCCGCCCATCATGGCGGTATTGATGGACGCCGGATCAGGGCCAATCTTCCGGCCAAAGGGTTGCAGCGCCCGGTTGACATGGGCTCCAATGGCCCCGGGTTCGACCCGGACGGTCTGTCCATCAGGCCCGGGAGTGACCTTTCTCCAAAAGTTGCTCAAGTCTGCCAGAATACCTTCACTTAGGCCCTGGCCGGAGAGGCTGGTCCCTGCGGCCCGGAAAGTCATCGGGATATTCAGTTGCTGGGAAAGACGAAACAAGTCCCGGACTTCTTCGACGGTGACGGGTTGCACCACCGCTCGGGGCAGCAGGTAGAAGTGGCTGGCATCACTGGCATACGCATACCGGTCGATCAGACGGGTTTTGATCCGGTCTTCGGGTAATATGTTTCCCAAAGACACTTCCAACAGCTTATGGTCCATTCGGTGTTTTCTCTGGGATCAAAATAGGGAAATCGGTAAACGTGGATGAACTTATAGAAGAAAAAATCAGACTATTGTAGCGAAGCCACCATGGTAATCAAGCTTTGCCGTCGTTCTTAATCTCCATTTTTCTTATCCTATTTTACATGAGAAGCTAATTGCGCCACTTATCCTTTCTGCACCTTCTTCACATCCTTTGCGATCATGCCCTGCTCGTTGTGGTCGATGGCAAATTCAACCTTGTCCCCTTTCCGCACTTTGTCGATCAGTCCGCTGTGATGCACGTAAACGTCATTGTGGGTGGCATCATCGATGATGAATCCAAAACCTTTGCGAAAACTGAAATACTTAACCATACCCGTATGCCGGGTTGGAGACGTTTTGCTGCTGCTGGTTTTATTTCCGGAGAATAGTTGCTTGATCTTGTTGAACATACCTGGTTTATTTGATGGTTAAGGTATCGCCACGATTTTCAATAAACTGCTCATGCAGGATCTGCAATCCCAATAAATGATTGAGCAACGCATCCTTACGCACCAGCGATACCGAATCTTGATCCTCCCGGTAATCATTCAGGAAGGCCTTGATCCGTCCGGGGTCAAAGATACCCGCTGTTTTGATTCGATCCTCATTCAGGAAGCGATTAATCAATTCATTGACGGCTTTCTTCTTACTGTCCGAGGTATGGGCCGGTGGAGCCATAAATGCAAACTTCTCTCGTTTATACAATCGTTCGGGCAAAATGTTTTTCATTGCCTCGCGCAAAACCCATTTTTCTGTATTTCCCCTGATGCGAAGTGAGGGTGGGATCCTTTTCGCCACATCCGCGACATGATGGTCGAGAAAGGCCGGACGCGACTCCATCGAATTGGCCATGTCGACTCGATCGCCTCCCCAGTTAAGGATTTGACATTCCAGCATGGTCTTGATCCAGGTGTACTGGGCCTTGTCCAGGACAGCCCGGTTGTGTAGTTGAGTAGGATCAAACGACATGGCAATCGCTTCCACCGGGTCATATTTGGTGAGTTGATTCTTTAAGTCATCCTGCAGCAATGGCCGGGCAATTGCCAGGGTTTGAATCCATGATTGGATCCAGGAAGGGGTAAAACCACAAATGCCATCCATTGCCGGGTGGGTGACCGCATTCTCGGCCAGTATGGCACCTTTGAAGAGGGCATTAGAGGCATCCATGGCCTGGAGGTGCTGATCACTTTCAGTCGATCCGTGCAGAAAGTAATCGCGCTTAAAGGCCGGATAACCACCAAACAGTTCGTCCGATCCTTCACCGGTCACCACGACGCGGTAACCACACTCATGCACCCGTTGGCTCATGCACCACTTGGCAACGCCCAGAGTGTTGTAGAAGGTACGCTCGGCATGATACATGGTCTTGAGGTAATTGTTGCCGTAAAGTTCATCGGCAGCCAGTTTGATTTGTTCCTGGTCCGCTTCAGTCCGTTCGGCCATTTCACGGGCGATCGCGGATTCGTCATAGGCATCGTGATCGAAACTGATGGTGAATGCCTTGACCGGAGACTGCTGGATCGAAGCGGCCAGTCCCAGCATGGAACAACTGTCGATGCCGCCCGAGAGGTAACAGCCGACCGGCACATCCGCTTCCAGCCTGAATCCGACCGCTTCCAGGAGACTCTCCTGGACCTGCTGGATGTGGTGTTCTTCCGGCAGGGTCAGGTCACGATCTTGTTCCTCGGGGAAATTGACATCCCAATACTTGCGATCCTGGACCTCAAATCCATTGGCTTTGCGCCGGATGATCAGCATGTGACCGGGTCTTAATGCCTGGATGTCCTTGAAAGCACTCGTTCCCGGTACCATGGTATGCATCAATTGATGCAGGATGCCTTCCCCGGAAAACTGGCGGGGAACGCGGGGATGTGCAAAAAGAGCCTTAATCTCCGACCCGTAATAGACGCCCTCGGGATTTACGTGGTAGAAGAGGGGTTTGATGCCAAAGCGATCCCTCACCAGGATTAATTGTTCTTTCTCCTGATCAAACAATGCAAAGGCGAACTCTCCCCGGAGGTGGTGCACAAAATCCAATCCGTGTTTTCGGTACAAGGGCAGGGCGATCTCACTGTCCGAGCGCGAGCTGAAGGTAAATCCCTCCAGACGCAGCTGGGTGCGGATGCGTTTGTAATCATAAAATTCTCCATTGACAGTAAGCACCAATTTATCATCCGAACTGAAAAGAGGTTGATCGCCGGTATTCAGGTCGATGATGGACAACCGCGCATGGCCCATGGCCAATTGCCGCTTTTCATCCAGGTGAAAACCAAATCCATCCGGACCCCGGTGGATCAGTTTTTTTGCCATTTCCCGTACACGATCCGGATCCTCCGCTGTCCATGGTGTTGTTTTCCAAAATCCTGTGATTCCGCACATAGTTGTTTTAAATTTTTAGGGTGCCTATCCGTAAACAGGCGGTTTCAATAATTAAATCTGTCACCATTCATTGATGGCCGCATGGGGTTCCGTCAGTTGGATAAGGGGATGTCTTTCTCCGGCAGCCGGTCGAAACGGTTCAAAATGGAGATGAAAAGGGCTTGCCGGATAAAGACGGCACCGTGTGCCTGCGTGAAATACAGGTTGTGCGGTGTCTCATCCAGGGTCGGATCCAGTTCATCCAGCCGGGCCAAAGGATGCAAGACCACCGAATCCTTTTTCAGATTCGACTCGGCGTTCAGTTTAAACCTTGAGTCCAGTGTTTTATAACTGTCACCCAGGAAGGCAATGGAGTTCATATAGATGACATCCAGGTCCGACACCACATCGTTGATGTCGTTGGTCACGAGGTAGTCAAGACCGGATTTCTGTAACCGGCAATCCAATTCCGGACCCAATGGATCAGCCATTTCGGAAACGATCGAGATCTTACGTATCCCGGATTTGAACAATAAGGACATGCGCAGGAAGCTGTTGACCGCACGCATGCTACCCGGCGTACCCAGAATTCCCAGGTGGATTTGGTGTTGGGGAGCAACTTCATCGTCCTTGAGCCTTGGCTTCCACTTCAGGATGGCAAACCAGTCGGCCAGTGCCTGGGTAGGATGTTCGCCGGTCCCATTACCGGCATTAATCAGCGGCAACCTCAGGTTGTTTTGCATCTCCTGGATGGAATCGGTGTCGGTATGTCGCAACACCACCAGGTCACCGTAAGCATTGAACATTTCACCGATATCGGCCAACGATTCCCCCTTGGCTTGCCCGGTGGCCTGACCCAGGGGGATGCTGATGATCTTGCCGTCAAGGCGCAATACCGCGCTTTCGAAAGATAAACGCGTCCGTGTGCTGGCCTCAAAAAAAGCAGTGATGATGATCTTGCCATCCAATGGATGACTGGCAGCAATTTCGGTGGACTCCAGCAAGGCAGCAAATTTGCAGATCTCCAGGACCAGCTGCTTATTGAATTGGTCCACTGACAGGATCGAGGTGCCGATCAGCTTTTGAAGAATGCTTAAGTCGATGGAATCTTTGTCCAGTAATTTCTCCGGATCGGGATATAAACCATCCGAATCCAGTGGATTTTCTTCAGAAATTGGCTTTTCGAAGAGCATATTATTTACCATAATTTTTTGGTTTTGAGATCACGGAACAACATGATGAGCAACAGGATGACTCCTGCCGTCAGAAGCAACAGGGAAGCCGTGATCAGGAAGTTGAAAAATGGTAATGAAAAATTCATTGTTATCAATTTTGGTCATCAGGCTTGTCTGGATTCATCCAGCTTCAGCCAATTGAATTCAGCGGGTTTCCACCGGGCAAAGGTGGCTGTTACGATGATGGAAAGGGTGGCGCTGATCAGCGAGGCCGTGTACCAGCCAATCTGAAAATAGGCGATCAGGCCGGCGCCGCTACCGATGATCATGGCCCAGAAGGCACCTTCCTTGCTGGCATTTTTCCAATACAACCCCATCGCAATGGGGTAGATGGTGCTGGCCACCATCGGGCCGGCAAAGAAAAGTACGGTCGCCAGGGTGCCGATGCGGGGCATGCAGACCAGCCAGGCCAGAAAGGTCAGACCGACGATCACGTACACCGACACATTGCGCAGTTGTTTTTCCTGGATGGCGGGAAAAAAGATCTTTTTGAAAATGTCCTCCACGATCAGGTCCGCCGTGGCCGCCAGAAGGCTGTCGATGCTGGAGGCCAGCGAGCTAAACAGGACGACGAAGACGATGATGGCGCCCACTTTTCCCAGGATATTTCCTGCCATCAGGGGACCTACCATATCGGGGCTGGTGATGTTGATCCCGAGCGAACTGCTGGTCAATGCGATGAAACCAGCGGCGATCGGCACGGGCAACCACATAAATCCGGCGATGGTGTACGCTTTTTTTCCGATGCCTTCACGCATGGCAAATGCCCGGCTCCACCATACATTGCTGTGGAATACCTCTCCGATGCCAAAGAGCAAATTATTGAAGATGGCCATGATGGAGGCAGGGAGTAACATATTAAGCAACATGGGTTTGTCCTTCAGGACATCCTGGTAGACCGTATCCAGGTCAATGGAGTAAAGGACGGCTCCACCCACGATAACCACGCCGATCATGATGATCATCGACTGGATGAAGTCGGTGCCGATCACCGCGTACAAACCACCGAAGATGGTGTAGATCATACATACACTCAGGATAACCGTCATTCCCAGGCGGTAGGGGATGCCGGATAACGCATTCATCAAAATGCCACCGGCCATGCCCATGCTGATGAGCCAGGTGAACCCGTAAAAAATGGAAATGATCAGAAAGATGTACCAGACTTTTTTCCCGTAACGCAGGCGGATAAAATCACCACTGGTAAATCCTTTGGGCATCAGCCGCTTGATCCGTTTAGCCAGCGGCGCAAAAAGAAAAAGTCCAAAGGCAGCCGTGGAGTAGGCGACCATCCCCCAGATACCCAGTTGCAGGGCAAACTGCGGTGCCAGCATGGTAGTATTGGACGTGACCCAGGTAGCCATGGCTGTGGCGGTGCCAAAGGCCAGCCCGACATTGCGCCCTGCCAGCATGTACCCGTCCATGTCTTTGGCTTTCTTTCCCCAGTAGATGCCCAGCGCAATCCAGGCAATGCTTAAGATCAAAAGTAGAATCCACCCTGTTACGGGATTTAATATTTCGGATTGAAAATGTGTCATCGGTTTAATTGGTATTTACCATCCGGCGATTTCCCTGCTTGACAATGCCCACGGTCAGAGCGAATACAATAGCCCCGATGCCAAACAAACTGAGTGCAAAGGCCAGTGAATGGTGTTTGACGGTGGCGGTGACGGTTGCTGACCAGGCGCCAGGCGTTTGCGTATCTTCAGCGATGGTCCGTACCCGGTAGTAATAGTGGCCATTGGGCAGTCCGGACAGAAAGGTGGCAAAGTCCGGTCCCTGGTAAAGGGTTTCATACTTTGCAAACGTAGAGTCTCCGGATGTTTGCAATTCAAATTCCCAATGGTCCTGGGGAATAACGGATGGAGGGAAATGCCACGAAAGTTGATAAAAACCCGATTCCGTCCGTATTGATAAGGAGTTGGTGAATACCGGTGTCGGCAATTCAGCCGCGTTGAGGTGAAGTATTACCAGGCAGGTCATGGCCAGAATCGGCAGTAATTTTTTTAAGCGCTGTCTCATATCCAAATTCGCATTTCCTGGCAGTTCGTAATCTTGTAAATGACCATGCCGGTCGGAGGGATACCCCGGGCAAAACCTAATCGTAACCTAATGATCGGATGCGGATTGATACAAACACCCGGAAGCAAATCCGGTGTTTTAATACCATCCGGTTACCATGTTCCGCACCATGGGCTTTGGCGCCCGGTGGCAGAATCCGGATGAATGACCGCCTGCTGGCGATCGCTGTTGTTTGCTGAAAACAACCTGCATCGACTCAAAGAAGATTCAAACTGCGTTTGAATGTGATGGCGCAAAGGTAGGAAAAAATATGGAAGGGGTGGGGAGAGCTGGAAGCAGGGCATGAGTTTGCAGACACCCAAACGTTGAACGAAAATCATCAATAAGGAGTGACAGGAAGCAGAAGGATTCAATCAATTTGGTGTTTGCCTGGTTTAGTCTATGGTGATTTCCCGGATTTTGCCCATTTCGTCTCGAAGGGCCATAATTGTCACCTAATCAATAACATATCGAATTGTCGCCACATTGGCGGGTTATTGGCGGCTCCTAATTCCGCCGTTAAATCGACCATACGGATAACTTTGTCTGCTTAAAATTCATACTAAATGAGGCCGATATTTTTTCTGATAACCTACCTGATGATAGCCGCTTTCGGTTTCGGACAAGTGCCTGAGAACTCCGAACTTTTTCGTCAATTGAAAATAGCCGATAGCCTGGTCTTTGAAGAGGGATTTAACCATTGTAATCTTGAAATCCTCAAAGAAATCATGCATCCGGATTTGCAATTTATCCATGATCAAAACGGGATGCAGGACCGGGAAGCTTTCTTCCAGGGCTTCGAGGAAAGCATTTGCTCCAATCCAGATTTCAAGCCCATTCGAAAGCTGGTGAAAGGCAGCTTGCAAGTTTATCCTTTAAAGAATGAAGGGAAAGTGTATGGAGCTATCCAGACCGGTATCCATGAGTTTTTTATTGCTGAGCCCGGCAAAGAACTGCGGTTCACGGTCAATGGAAAATTTATCCATATCTGGATCCTGGATCAGGATAAATGGAAATTATTCCGTGCGATCAGCTACGACCATCAACAGCCCAAACGATACCCTGACCCATTCGAGGATCATTTCCCTTTTCCACTATTTCATGACGACTCCACGATTGAATCGCTGATCAAAGCGCTTAACATCCCTTCCATATCCATAGGATACATTCATAACGGTAAGTTGCAACAAATCCGCGCCTTTGGACAGCAAAAGCCAGGCGTCCCTATTGCGTACAACAGCATTTATAAAGTAGCTTCCCTCACCAAACCCATTACCGCACTTACCGTGCTGAAATTGGTTGATCAGGGAGAATGGGATTTGGACGAACCGCTGGCTAGTTATTATGTAGATCCGGAGTTAATCAACGCTCCTTATCTGCCGAAATTGACAACCAGGAATGTACTGAGTCAACAATCGGGATTGCCTAACTGGAGGTATTTGCGACCCGATAAGAAGCTGGTTTTTGAGTTTGAACCGGGTACAAAATTCCAGTATTCCGGAGAAGGGTTTGAATACCTGCGTAAGGCCTTAGAGCATAAATTTTCCAGGTCATTGGATGACATCGCCCGGCAGGAACTGTTCCAACCGTTGGGGATGCATGACACCCATTTTTTCTGGTCGGATCAGGTCGATGAAAACCGTTATGCGGTTGAAAGTGATCCGGATGGACATCCGCTACCTTTTGAGAAATACGATGCGCCAAATGCAGCAGCCAATCTACTGACTACCGTGGAAGATTACGCCAAATTTCTGGTATGCATTTTGGATGGAGGTGGTCTTTCTCCGCAGCTCTTTGCACTGTTCAGTAGTCCGATATCGACGGTAAAAGACGGAATTAACTGGGGCCTGGGCATGCAGGTTTTTCCCAATCTTCCTGGCGACGAATACGCTTTGGTGCATACCGGAGGCGACAATGGAACAAAGTGCATCGCGATGGTCCTGCCGCGATCAAGGCAGGGGTTAGTGCTTTTTATCAATTCGGAGAATGGCTTGAAAATCTGGAAAAAGATCATTGAAGAATATTTCGGTGAGACGGGAGCCGAGATCGTCCGGCGAAATCTGGAAGGATAACCAACCGGATCGTTTGTTGGCAAAATCATCCGTAGTGGCTATCCTGTCTGCTATGTACTGTTGCAAGGAGAAAAGTACATTTGTACATTGCCGACTAGTCTGGGTCATTTGAGTTGAATAGAATCACCTCGTTGTGGCCGGACTCCAATGGATTGCACCTGGAATCTTAAGAGCTGATGAACCCTTTGGTTTACCACAGAGAACGGTTGAATATTACTCAAAAAGAACTTGCTGATCAGTCCGGAGTGTCAGTACGTACCATCCAGAGAATTGAGGCCGGGGAGATGCCGAAAGGTTATTCCAGGAAAGCACTGGCTAAATCGCTAGGCATTGATGAAAGTGAATTACTCGAAAAAGTTTCCACAGCTCCGGATAGCGGACAAACCCTCAGATACATTAATTTCATTTCCATTCCTTTCCTGATCGTACCCCCACTTAATGTATTGGTACCGCTTTTTATCATGTATCATAAAAAGATCTGGACGGGCACTGCCAGGCAGATGGTGGATATACAAATTGTCTGGTTGATCACCTCAATTATGCTGGTCGTCTTAAGCTCACTCATCAAACGGTTTTTGGATGACAACAATGTTATTACCCTTATTGTGATCGTAATTGCCTTACTAATAAATATTTTTATTTTAGTTAGAAACGGTGTGGAACTGCAAAGAAATGGCAGATTACGGATTACCTTGAATTTCGCCATTTTATGAAATTGACCTCGGTACGGACCGATCGTATTTTAATCAATTAACCGTTGCATGCATAAGGTATCTAAGATAGGTACTTTGTATTTTTCAGGCCATCATTACGGTATGGTCCACGCAACACCATTTAAAAGGAGGAATCTATGAACAAAAAGCGGATATTTTTCACCGGAGGTTCCGGTAAAGCGGGCCGGCATGTCATTCCGTATCTCCTCGACCAGGGACACCGGGTACTCAATGTGGACCTTGTTCCATTAAATCATCCGGGAGTTGATAATCTGATCGCTGATATTACGGATTCGGGACAAATATTTAATGCAATGAGTTCCTATGCCGGGTTGGATGAATTGGAATTGGAATATGGTGTACCTCAATTTGATGCCGTTGTCCATTTCGCGGCCATTCCCAGGATTCTGATAAAACCGGACAATGAAACCTTCCGGGTCAACACCCTGGGGACTTATAATGTGATTGAAGCAGCGGTGAAACTCGGGATTAAAAAGATTATTATAGCTTCTTCGGAAACGACTTACGGAATTTGTTTCTCCGCTGGTAAAACCAATCCAAAGTCCCTTCCGCTTGAAGAAGATTATGACGTCGATCCCATGGATAGTTATGGATTATCGAAAGTAGTTAATGAACAAACGGCAAGAAGCTTCCAGCGGCGTTCCGGCTTTGATATTTACGCATTGCGCATTGGAAATGTGATCGAACCGCATGAATACCAGCAACTGTTTCCCTATTATTTCAATCACCCGGAGGTGCGCCGGCGTAATGCTTTTTGTTACATCGATGCCCGCGACCTGGGTCAGATCGTGGATCTGGGTTTGAAAAAAGATGGCCTTGGTTACCAGGTATTTAATGCCGGAAACGATCACAATGGAGCCGTTATTCCCAGCAATGAATTGGCAGAAAAATACTTTCCCAATGTTCCGGTTTCGCGCGAGTTGGGCGAACACGAAGCGTTATTTTCCAATCGCAAAATCCGGGAAATTCTGGGTTTCAAAGAACAACACAACTGGCGTAAGTACGTGAAGTGGGACTGAGTTATGAGTGAAACAAAAAACGGCATAAAGAAAACACGGTTGATGTCTCTGGATGTCTTGCGCGGTTTTGATATGTTTTGGATTATCGGTGGGGCAGGGATGGTCGTCGCGTTGGTTGAAATGTTGGGGTTTCCCAAAAGTTGGGTTGACGGGTTGGCTTTACAAATGACACATGTAAAATGGGATGGGTTCCATTTCTTCGATCTGATATTTCCACTCTTTATATTTATTTCAGGAGTAGCCGTTCCTTATTCGGTACTTGAAAAAAAGGCGAAAGGAGTACCGGTCCGAAAACTTCAGTTCCGCATAATCAAACGCGCACTTATTTTGATCTTAATTGGGTTGAGTTTCAGCCTTTTCAAATTTCAATGGGATGCCATTCGATTGTACCAGGTCCTCTGGTTGATCGGCACCAGTTACCTGATTGGTGCCAGCATTAATTTGCATGTGACCAGCTGGAAATACCGGGTATTTGTTTTTTTCGGTGTATTGTTAATCTATAATCTGGTGCTATTCTATTTGCCTTATCCCGGCAAGGGAGATTTTATTACACCGGAAAATAACCTTGCTGCCTGGCTGGACCGGAATCTGATCAAAACGAATCTGGCGGTGGGTGTTTATGATGCGGAAGGGACCATCCGTATGTTCACCGCCGGCATGCTTAGCTTGTTGGGCGGTATGGTTGGACAACGTACTAAATCGTATGTCCAACCTACGCTTCGTTGCTCGATCGAATTATTAATCGCCGGTTTGATTTGTTTGTTCCTTGGGTGGCTTTGGAGCTTTGTTTTGCCCATCATTAAAGGCCTCTGGACTCCGTCCTATGTGCTTTGGTCCGCGGGATGGTCGCTTCTTCTGCTTGCCCTTTTTTATACGGTAATCGATGTTTGGAATCTCAAATGGCTGGGTTGGTTTTTTGTTCCGATCGGAATGAATGCCATCACCGTCTATACGGCGCAATGGTATCTTCCATTGCATGAAAGCCGGGATTTCTTTTTCAGAGGATTTGCCAATCTCTTTGATGATCAGGCAATCCAAAAATTCATTCTCTCGGCCGGACTGGTTTCCCTTCAATGGTTAGGTTTGTACCTGCTTTACCGGAAAAAGATTTTCCTGAAAATCTGAATGAACGGATCAGGAAATCCAATTGTCCGAAATTAGAGATGAATTCTTTACAGTTGCTACCCGTTAAATCCAAATTAATTGCTTTCCACGGCTCTCTATTCAGATTGTATCTACTCCGACCTGCTCCAGGTTTATGAGTATAAATCAAGGAATAAAATGATGCATATCATTGATTGTAACGGGTGAATTTTCCCATATGCCTGAATGGTAAATAACAGATCGAGTGGGTTTGGTTCATTCATAATCCAATAAAAGATGAAATATTCACAATGGTTCCTGAGCGTGGCGATTCCTTTTTTACTTTTTACTTCGGTCCATGCACAGTCCGAAGATGCCCCATTTTACCGCCATTCCGTTCAATTGAACGTGGCCGGCCTAGCCTTCGAGCGGTGGGGTGTCGCCTACGAAATCCGACTCACCCCCCGGCATGCCTTATTTTTTCAGGGTGGGGGCGCCATTCCATCTATTTCTGAAGAGAAAGAATATGGATTCGGACTGCATTACAAATATTTTATGTCCCCGGTACGGGATCCTAAGTTACTTTGGCTAATCCCCGCTTCTTACCGGACTACTTTTCTGGATGGGAACGTTCGCTACTTTAATCTTGACGGCATCCATGACGAGGCCCGGTTCCTGTATGACTCCTACTTCATCGGGATAGGTATCGGGCAAACCTTTGTGTGGAATTCCGGATTCACCGTGAGTTATTGGTTGGGATATGGCCCATCCATTGGTGGTGAATACACCTGGAAAGAAACGGTGCCTGCTGATGGAGACTCCTATGCCAGGAATTATCAGGCAGCTTCCGGACTGGACTTTGGTCTGACCCTGGGCTACTCCTTCGGAGGAAATAAATAAAAAAGCCCCCGGTGCTACCGAAGGCCTTTTTGTGCAGTCATTTGGGATTACTGGTTCTTCGTCGGTTTAACTGAAATTCGGCGATCTGTGTTTACTGTGCGGGCATCCCGATCTACTCCCTGTACAGAAATCCTGTTTTTACTGTCGAGGCAGAAACTCTGGGTCTCCCGGTAACCGTAATAGCCATCCGAGTCCAGAATGATCTTGCCATTTGCATCCCTCAGTTCATACCACCCCTTGCCGTAATCGCAGCAAATACCATCTCCGTAGCTGTCATACATGGTCAGCTTGTAGCATCCGGCAGACAGACAGATGGACTCGTTGATCTGGTTGCGGTTGTAATCGGGATAGCCACTTCCTTTTGCCACGACCTTACCTTGACTGTCCCGGATTTTCCAGGAGATGTCGGCTCCATAGTCATCCGGTTTGATCACCAGGGTCAGTTGTGAGCCTCCGGGTACATTCAGGCTTGTCGAAGTTTGGTCGTTGTTGCTATTGGCATCCGCTTTTCCATTGGGGTTTTTACTTGTGGCGGTGATTTTTTGCTGGCCACCACTTAAATTCACGGCGGGTAACCCAATGGTCGTTTTGCCTTTGGCTGCCAATTGACCTTTCCAGGTAAAGGTGAGTAGTTGGCTTCCATTACCGGTCAATTCGATGACCACACTGTTCAGAGCCGTGCTGCCGTAATTATTCAAAACCACTTTGAAGTTTACCGCGGGACTACAGGCTTGTGATCCGCTGATGGCATAAGTGAGGCTGCTCAAACCGGCATCCACGCCGGACGCGGCTACTTCGCACGGCTTGCAGGAACCACCGCAGTCGATCCCGGTTTCATCGCCATTCTTGATGCCGTCATTGCAGGTAGGCTGGGCGGGAGGCGGTGTGCCGCCACTGCAACTGGTCCTGCCGGTGGTTATCAATTGTGCCCGGGAGGAGTTGAGGATCGCTCGCATGTAGGTGACCTGGCCGGTTGTAAAAGCATTCATGCAGTCGTCATCGACATAATCCATGTAATTCATGAACATGTCGCCATTGTTGTTGCAGGAGGGACTGGGATGATTGGGACAATCGTAGTTTTCCTGGGCCTGATTGGGGGTGTCGGAGATGCCGTCATCCACCTTACAACCATCGCCCCAGATGTGATCCAGACCTAAATAATGCCCCACTTCATGGGTTAAGGACCTTCCCAGATTGAAGGGTGCGGCAGCCCCGGTATTGGGTCCGCCGAAGGCCTCGGTCAGGATGACCACGCCATCCTCATCCGGGCTGGGTAGGGAATTGGGTGTAGGCAGATAGGCATAACCTAATCCCTCGATGTCGGGCGCCACCCAAACATTCAAATAGCGCTTCGGATCCCACCGGGTTGCTTTTTTAATGGCAATCTCATTGTTGTCAAAATTCTGGTTGGTGGCATAACGGGTGATGCCGTTGGTCGCCTGACCATTGGGGTCTACATTGGCAAAACAAAACTGGATTTGTCCACCGCTGGCACTGAATACGGACGGCGTGTTCACGGCATCTGCATTTTTCCGAAGGAAATCAAGGTTTAAGGCGGCAATCTGGCTGGTAATGCGCTGATCGCTGATGTTGCTTTGGGTTCCAAGGGCATGATTGGAGCGGTGTACGACAATCACATGCACCGGTATCGTCAGCAATGCCAGTTCATTGGGACTCCGGTCTTCGAGGTGCAGCATTTCCTGTTGGCGCCCTTCCAGAATCTCCGACCGGTAACCAGGATGTGATTGATAGAGCAGGTCCATTCTCCTGTCCGTATTGCAGCGGCTGATCCGGGTCGTCGATTCGGCAGGATTGACTTCCATTACTTCGTTCAGGGTCTGATCAAGTAGTAAATCTTTTTTGCACGATGGCAATTGGATGACCAGGTATGCCAGGCATACCACAAGAAGCATACGTTTCATAAATTCAGATTTTGGCTTTCGCCGGGTTTAAAAAAGCGTTAACGGTAGACGTGCTGCGATACGATGATTCTTCGTTATTTTCTTGTATGACAAATGAGATGGAGCTATCCCCTACGTGAGCATCTTTTTTTTTGAATTTTATGCTAAATAAATTCTTGGTGAAACTCCGTGTTTCCTTGGCGATCCTCAGTGGAATACCAGCCAATATCCGCCTCACTGCAATAGTAGACGATAAGCTATCGATGGAACAAATGGCAGCCCCTGGCCATAGCGGATGGTCGAATGATCATCGTAATCCCGGTAAATCCGGGGTAAGACAATGTTTTGCTGGTTGTACACATTGACCAGGCTGAGTTTGAATTGGTGGTTGAAGTGTGCATTCGATTTAAGGGTACAGGTAGCAGAGAGATCCAGGCGGTGATAAGCAGGGACGATCAACAAATCAATCTCATCACGTGCCACCACGAAATCCTCTACAAACGTTTCCGTATGGTCATACACCTCATAATCTCCCGGTGTCAGAACCACGCTGGTGCCACTTGTTAGCTGCCAGGTCAGGGAGAACTGCCAGCGGTCATTCAATGGCCAGATGCCCATCAGATTGAAGGCGTGGGGAACTTCGAATTCATAGGGCACAATATAATCTTCATTTTTGCCGGCAAAAAAACGATCACTCTTGCTATACGTATAGTTCACCTGAAGGTGAAACTTATCCCAATGTTGTTGCAGCGAGGTTTCCATACCCCAACAGGATCCATCGCCGGTGATGACATCATCCTCCCAGGCCGAAGCATCAACATTATCCAGCGGACCATAACTGAGGTAACCGGGTTCGTCCTGAAAATTGACCAGACCCCACATTTTTTTGAAATAAATACTGCTTTTTATTGATGTCCATTCGGAAAACGAATGGTTCCAGCTCAAGTCGGCCTGGCCGGATTGCTGAGGCCGGATGGCGGCGGTGGCCGGAACCCACAACTCATTCGGCAATCCATTGTCGGTGGCAGTAATCAAGTGCTGTGGCTGATAGAGTTTATCGATGCTAAGGCTGAGATCTCCGGATTTTAGATGCCGGGTCAATAGCACCCGGGGCTGCACACCTAGAAAATGGTCGGTTGCATGATTAAAAAGGATGCCACTCAAGCCATATCGTAATTTCCATTTTGCATTGATTTCCCAATGGTCTTCGGCATAAATGGACACCTGGTTGCTGGTGAAAGCCAATTCGTCGAAGAGGGTATCGGGCAAGGAAGGTAAAGGTGAACCGATTTCAAACCGGGGATCCCGAGGGGCGTCTTCTCCGTAGGCAATAATTCCCGGAACATATTGATGCAGGGCCAGGGCAGCTCCGGTTTTTAACCGGTGCCGGTAGTTCAGCAGGTATTCCAGGTCGGCTTTGAGACCGTTTTCCCGGATGGAAGATCGAAATTCATTGATCTCAAAGAATCCGTCGGTCGTCTGACTTGCAGTTTGTATTTTTTCCGCGTAGGCGTTGATGGACTGGTACTGGTATCCGCTGTGGTAAGCATTTAATTTTAAGAAGGCGTGACCGTTGATTTCGTGTAACCACTTGATGCCGGCTGCGATATTTCCCCAATAAAATTCATCCTGGTATTGATCGGTGTAGGTCGTATCCAGGGCTCCTTCGAACGGATACCTGTTCACGTCAATATGCCGGTTCGACCCGATGTAGCCATTGATTATCAATTTGTTAGAGCGATTCAGATCAATCATGGATTTCCCGTAAACATCCCAGAAATTAGGTTGCAGATAACCGTCATTGTCATACCGTTGTCGGTACCGTCGCGTGTAGGCTTTGATCAGGCCGCCGGCATGACTGAGTTGACCGGCCAGCATAAAAGTGCCTTTTTGTTTGCCGATAGGTGTTTCCAGTAAAATATGGGTATCGAGCAGGCCGGTGGAAGCATCCAGTTTTCGTTGGGTACGATGTCCATCACGAATAGTTACCTTCAATAAGGAAGACAAACGGCCATCATAAGCCGCCGAGAAGTCCGACTTGTTAAATTCCGCTTTCTGGACAGCGTAACTATTGAAGATGGAACCGATACCGAATAAATGATAGGGGTTAAAGATGGGGATGTCTTCCAGCAGGATCAGGTTTTGATCGGCATTTCCTCCCCGCACATGGATGCCACCCAGTCCGTCGCCTCCGCTGACCACTCCGGCATTCAACTGCAGATAGCGCATCACATCCATGGAAGAGCCGATGGAAGGCAATCCATCCAATGTTTTCAGAGGAATGGTTTGCTCATTCGGATGGAAATAGGGTGGGGCAGCTGCTTCCAGATTTTGCTCATTAACCACTACTTCCGGCAGGTTAACCGCACCGGATAACCGGATGTCAATTTGCAACGGCCCCTGTACTTCCTGATCGATCCAGTCCGTTTCGTAGCCAATGTAAGATACCGCTAATTGGAGTCTTCCCTCCGGAACCAGGAGTTGAAAATAACCGGCGTCATTGCTGACAGCTCCCATTTGATTTTGCGTTTCGAGCAAGTGTGCTCCCGGTAAGGATTCGCCGGTTTGTTGGTCGTAAATAAATCCCTGGATTAAATATTTTTTTCTTGGAAACAGGATCAGTTGTTGTCCGATGATCCGGTAATCCACGTGCAATCCTTCCTGAATGCGCTTTAGATTGACCCTCCAGTTGGCCTGGGGATCCAACGGAATGTCGGTGGTCACGATTGTCTCCAATATCGATTCCGGATAACCGAGTTGGTAGGGTATTAATTTTTGAAAATTTTCCAAAATAGAGCGATTCGCTTCCCGGGTCGTGGATGGAGATTGCGCAAAGACCGACGTGGTTGCGGTTAGGAGGAGAATGAACAATACCGGCCATCGAGAGCAAGTCCGGTCCGGAGGAATGGACCATTCGTGTGGAGCTTTATGGAAAGGGACCACTTTCATCAGCAACCTTGACCGGTGATCCGGTATTGCCCGTTACCGGCTTTGGTGATTTGAATGTCGAGGAGCGTTTCCAGGACCTGGAACAATTCATTCAACTTGGGATAATCCAGGGTGAAGTTAACCTGGCACATCAATGTTCCGGGATCGGCAATGAATTGGATCCGGTATTTATCTTCGATTTCTTTCAGGACCGCCTCCAGTTCCGCTTGCTGATAAGTGATGGGTGGCAGGCGCCAGGCTCCGACAGGCAAGTCGGGTTCAATTTGTTCCAGAAGGGTTTGAGAGATTTGACCGGCCTCGCCCACGGCCAATTCAATTTCTTCCTGATGAAGGTTCGTCAATTTTACCCTTCCCTGGGCGACATGAACCTGCAGAGACATCCGGTCTGACCGGACATCAAAGGCCGTACCAACGACGGTAACCTTGCCGAGATCCGTATCAATAATAAAAGGCCGGTCCGGATTAGGCGTTACCTGAAAATAGCCCTCTCCAGCGAAGGCGACCTGCCGGGAGTCCGGCGTGAACCGGATCTCCATTTTGCTGTCTTCCCTTAACCAGACTTCGGAACCGTCTTCCAATTGATATTGATCCAGGGGGCCATGCATGACGAGCGGTGAGGTGTCGCGGGCGTTATGGATGAATAATCCGGTCACTCCGGATGCGATCAATAACAAAATTGCGGCCGCTATCGACCAGTTTCTCCGGGTGATGCGTCTTTGGTGTCGGGCGATTTTGGTTTTGACGGAAGCAAACTCCACTTCCAAATCGACCGGAAAAGTGGATGACGAATCACCTGGTTGTTGCCAGGCAGCGAGCAACCGGGCAGCCTTTTCCCGGTTTACAGGAGATTGCCGGAGCCATTCTTCCAGTTCTTTCCGTTCGGTGCCGGAAATGCGCTGGTCGGCTTCTTTGAGCAACAATTCAATGTATCGTTCTTCGTCCTTCATGTGTACTTCAAGATTAAGACAATTTGGAAGCCGGCATCCCCTATGGCCAATCGTTTAAATGCAATAAGATCCAGATGACCAGAAGCAATGGCTTCAAGCTGACAGCCAGGATCTTCTGTGCCTTGGTCAGTTGATTTTCCACCGTCTTCGGAGATATCTCCAATTGAGTGGCAATCTCCTTCAGGGACAGGTGCTCCATTCGGCGCATCAGGAAAATGGTCCGGCAGGCATCGGGCAACCGGAGGATTATCCGGTTGATGGCCCTTTCCAGATCTTCCACCTGCAAATTATCCTGCGGCGTATTCCCGGTATGCGCTTTTTCCATGGTAACATCAAAGGCAAGTGTTTTTTTGCGTTTCAGTTCGTTGATGCACCGGTTGCGGATGGCAGCCAGCAAATACGGTTTGCATTCACCCTGGATTTGTAATTCCCTGCGCTTGATCCACAGTCTGACAAAAACATCCTGGGCAATGTCCTTGGCCTGCGATTCGTCCTGGAGAAATGTATATGCCACCTGGACCATCGCCGGATGATGACGGTAGAAGAGCTGTTTAAAGGCTTCTTCGTTCCCGTTTTGGATCCCTTCCCATAACTCGCGGTCCGTCATCCCGAAATTTACCGATAATTTGAAAACCGGATTTAGTTTTCATGGCATGGTTGCAAAAGTTCCGGTTTTGGCCAGTACCAATGAATCGGCTGGCCAATCAATAATACAATGATCTGGTTTTCGCATTCAGCCCGGTTATCCTATAAATGAGCGGCTTGTCTTATGCTATCCTGGTTTTCCGGAGGTCGACATTTCCGGCCTTTCCCTCGCACACTCATCCACTTGGATAGACTGGGTATAAAATGACGATTTTCAGGTACCTGGAATCCGGGTCCTTTCAGGTAATTTGCCCGCATTTTCTAACAATATTCGGATAAAATCAGTCCGATTCGTTAGATTTGAAAGGAGCATGAATCCAATGGTATAACCATTTTCGTCTGGTTCTAGACCAGGGCGAATTGACTGCGAAAGGAGATGAAATTTCAAAATAGCCTATTTGGGACGATAACAATTTTCTGATCGAGTCAGGAAATAGAAATTGGCTAATCGATGGAAGAACTAAATTTGCAATGGCTTAATCGCATCTCAGCCATTATGTACAACTTCTGTGAGGAGTACCTCAGCGAACGATATTACCAGGTCGCTGAATTCATCGTGGAGTTAATCAACGCGGAGAACCAATTGACGGTGGAGAATGCCGAACCTGAGGTATGGGCTTCTGCGGTTATTCAATTACTGCTCCTGGATGGTGCAGGCCTTGATCGGCAAAATAATTTTGAGGTCTCCCCGGATATGATTCATGAATTTTTTGCCACCAGCAAAGAAAAAACGGACCAATTGCTACCCCAGATAATCAGCCTGTTTACAGAACAAAATCAGGAAAAGCTGAGAAGATTTCTCCTGCAGGAACAGCAGAAACCGGAAGCAATGGCCTTTCGTTCGGGCTCTGATGATTCCCGGGTTGAGCAAGGACCCGACTTTATAAAATTCCAGGTGTTGTATGGCACCAACCGTAAGCTAAATTCAAATGATGAAAACATTCGATTTGGAATTGGCAGGGATTATAAATTACATCTGGGCTTCTGTGAAGTGAGTATTCCCAAGAGCCATGAATTGGGTCATTTGGAGCGACCTGATTGGTTTAGTGAACTTATTTTAGGTGAAAGCGCCAATAAACATTTTATGGTTCTTTCCAACAATGCTTTGAATCGGGAAGAATTTGTCCGGATGCTTCGACAAAAGGTTGGCGCATCGGATGAAAATGATTCTTTGCTTTTTATCCATGGATATAATGTTGATTTTGATGAAGCCATCATGAGGGCAGCCCAGTTAGGCTATGATTTAAATTTTAAAGGTGGTGTATCCGCGTTTTCCTGGCCTTCGCTGGGTAGTTTAAGTGGCTATGTGACCGATTACGACAGTGCCAAACTCTCTTCCAAATATTTGGTTGAGTTTTTAAAAATTCTGGTCAATGATTCTACCCGGAAATTACACATCATTGCGCACAGCATGGGAAATGTTGCACTGACCGAATCGCTGATTCAATTAAAAGAAGAAGGATTTTTACCGAATACCATTATTCAGCAAATCATTTTGGCTGCTCCGGATCTTGATAAGGATATTTTTGTCAATCAGATCATGCCGACGATCAACGGTATTGCCAGATTGACCATGTATGCTTCCAATAAGGACAAGGCATTATTTATTTCTCGAAAAATTAGGAACGACTACAATCGCCTGGGAGAAGGCGGAGAAAACCTGGTCCTGGTAGATGGTATGGAATCGATCGATGCATCCAAAGTGGATACGACTTTACTTGGCCATGGGTACTTTGCGGATACCAAGTCCTTGTTAAATGATATTCACATGGTACTACGTGGGACCCCACCGGATGACCGTTCC
>JAGQXC010000566.1 GCA_020436785.1 Saprospiraceae bacterium
GCCATATGGAGAAAATGAAAGACCTGGGTACAAAACTGGCAGAAGTCGCCCGTAAAGATGGTGATCCGGAAGCGGCATTCCGTTCCGCAGCCAAAGTCATTGAACGGACCTACACGGCGCCCTTCCTAGCTCACAATACCATGGAGCCGATGAACTTCTTTGCCCATGTTACCCCGGATAAAGCGGAATTAATCGGACCGATCCAGACCCCGGAAGCTATGGAAAAATCCGTCGCAGCGCGGCTGGACATGCCCTTAGAGAAAATAGATATTCAAATGTCCCGGCAAGGCGGCGGTTTCGGCCGGCGATTGTACGGACACTTTATCGTGGAGGCAGCCGTCATTTCACAAAAGATGAATGCCCCCGTCAAACTGGTCTACAGCCGTGAAGACGACATGACGTTTGGCACTTACCGGCCAACCTATCATGCAACCTATCGGGCCGCTCTGGATGCCGATAACAATCTGGTTGCCTTCCATGTGCGCGCCGGCGGCATTCCGGAAAGCCCGCTCTTTGCCGATCGTTTCCCTGCTGGAGCCGTAGACCACTACCTGGCTGAACGCTGGTCGATCGATTCAAACATATCCGTAGGTGCCTTCCGCGCACCGAGATCCAACTTTATTGCCGGGGCAGAACAGTCTTTCCTGGATGAAGTGGCGGAAGCAGCCGGAAAAGATCCCATCGCTTTCCGTTTGGAGCTGCTGGAACGAGCCAAAGCGAATCCGGTTGGCGAACGCAACGATTACGATGCCGCGCGCTACGCCGGCGTTCTTGAGCTCGTTAGGGATAAATCGAACTGGAACGACGGCGATCAATCCGGCGTACACCGGGGTGTGTCGGCTTACTTCTGCCACAACTCGTACGTTGCCCAGGTCCTGGATCTCGTGATGGAAAATGGCAAGCCGAAGATTGAAAAAGTCCATTGTGCGGTCGATTGTGGCATTGTCGTCAATCCATTAGCTGCCACCAACCTCGTCGAAGGTGGAACCGTCGATGGCATCGGCCATGCATTGTACAGCGGTCTTACTTTTAAGGAAGGTACACCTGAACAGAATAATTTTGACAAATACCGGCTCATCCGGCATGGGGAAGCCCCCAAATCGATCGAGGTGCATTTTGTGGAAAATGAGATTGATCCGACCGGGTTGGGCGAACCGCCCTTTCCTCCGGTGATGGGTGCTATGGCCAATGCCTTGTACAAAGCCACCGGGAACCGGTATTACCAACAACCTTTGTTGGGTGATAAGCAAATGCTTGGTTAAGACCTTGACAAGTGGTGTTGTGCAACGTATTCAATGACCGGTCCGGTTTTATTTTATGGGTGTCCGGACGGGAACCTTCCAGCATTCCGCAACACCTTTTATCATGACGGAACTCAAACTCGATCCCATCCTTGCAGTGCATGATCTGCAAGCGAGTGCGGAATGGTACCGGACCGTATTTAATTGCCAAAGTACGGGAGTTCATCTCATCAATCTGGTCACCGATGCAGGAGAGGTTTTGCTTTGCCTTCATCCCTGGGGAGAGCATGGTCACCCCACCTTGCAAAATCCAAAGCAGGGGTCAGGGAATGGACTGCTACTTTATTTCAGGACGGTAAATTTGGAGGCCATTCGTAAAAATGTTGCGGCCATAAAGCATCCCATTGAAGAAGACATTCACCTCAATCCGCATTCCGGTTGCCGAGAGTTTTCGCTTCGTGACCTGGATGGTTATTTCCTGACCATCACGGAATACCATAATTATTAGGCAATTAAAAAAGGGTGGCCCCACTCATTCGATTTCCTGCGGTACCGCCCTCACCAACAGGTATCTGGAGAGGTAGAGGTCGCCATACCCCACTGCGACCACCATTCCCTCCGGGTTGAGGATGAGCACATGCAGTCCCCGGTCCTGGGTGGCCCATTCCCGTTCCCCGACCTGTAAGTGGACGTAATTCCCAGCCGGCATGCCGGCACTTTCCAGGCGGACCGGTTGATCACCCAACAGGGTATCCAGGTGCACCGGTTTCTCCATGCCGGCTTGCTCACTGAGCACGACCGAATCCCGCCAGATACCGACATAGCTTGACTCAAACGGCATCTTACCCAAAGCGCTTTCGTGATTGGTAAAAAAGGTCCTGGTTTGGGGTGCCATCGCCTGGCTGGCTTCATCTTTGACAGCATACAAGATGTAGTCTCCCGGATAAAATTGAAATAGTTGTTCCGGAAGCAGGATCTGCCCATCATCGATTGGCAGGATGTGGTTTTTTGCCAGCAGATCCCGGATTTGGTCCGAC
>JAGQXC010000086.1 GCA_020436785.1 Saprospiraceae bacterium
TGCTGGCCAACAATGCCTCTTTTCCGTTGATCATGGATGCCGATCAAACCATGGAAGTGACCACCACCATTACCCAACTGGTTCCGGATATGCAAATTCGCAACAACGTGGAAAATGAACTGCTCTATGGCATTTCACAAAAAGAAGAAGTCTATAACCGTAAAATCGAACCTTTGAACGCCCAGATCCAAAACATGGACGCCAACGATCCGGCTTACCAAAAGCTGGTTAGTGAGCGCGATAGCCTGCTGCGTGAACGGGTTGCGATGACCGATGGCATGCTGAAGGATTATCCCAACGCGTTCGTTACCAAATTCAAGAATGCCGGTAAGAACCCGGATATCCCTGACCAATTCAATCCGGACGGGACCCCTGATCTCAATGCCAAACTGTACTTATACCGCAAAGCATTCTGGGATGGTGTTGACTTCACCGACGAACGGCTGTTGCGCACTCCGGTGATCTACAACAAATTGAATCGCTACATGACCGAGCTGACCATCCAGCAAGCGGATAGTGTCATCGAGTCCGCCGACGACCTGATCCGGCAGGTGATGGATGACAAACCTTATTTCAAATTTTTTGTAAACTGGATCGGACTGAAATATGAACCGGGGCAGGTCAACCTGATGGATGCCGAAGCGGTTTACACCCATTTGGTACAGAACTACATCACCAAAGACCTGGCATTCTGGGCCGACTCCCTGCAGATTTACGCCCTTCAGAAACGAGCGGGAGAAATGGCCGCCAGCTGCATCGGACTCAAAGGGCCCAATGTCGTCTCTACCGATCCAACCGGTAAAAAAAGGGCCATCTACGACCTAACGGAGCCGTATGTGATCGTATATATGTTCAACCCTACCTGTGACCATTGCATTGCCGAAACCCCACAATTGCTCGAATTGTTCAATCAATGGAAACGGGAGGGCAAAGGCTTTGGCGTCTATGCCATCGCCCTGGATACCAACGATGAGGAATGGAAAGGATTTATCCGTAAATTTCATACCGAGTCTTTTGTCAATGTATTCGATCCCACCAATGCTTCCATCTATGGCAAATACTTCGTGGACAATACTCCAGAAATTTATGTCCTTAATCCTGACCGGATCATCATCGGCAAAAACCTGCATCCGGAACAAATCCCTATCATCATCGACCGGGACATGAACAAAAAAATGTAACTGTATGACCGGCAAAAAATAGCTGATCTTGGATCCAATCAACCATTTGATCATCGGAGCCGGCCCGGCCGGATTGGCCGTAGCCGGACGATTGCGGCAGGCCGGTCAGGATTTCACCATTCTTGAGCAAACCGGTCAGGTAGGCTCCGCCTGGGCCACACACTATGACCGTCTGTGCCTGCACACGGTCAAAGGATTGTCCCACTTGCCCGGCATGGACTTTCCATCCAACTACCCCACCTATGTGCCGCGCAGGGAATTATTGGATTACTTCGAACAATACGCCCGAAAATTCAACATCGAACCCAACTTCCACCAGGAAGTCACAAATATCCAGCGTCAGGATGATCATTGGATCGTAACCACCAATAAGACCATCTATCACACCAAATCAGTCATTGTAACCACCGGCCTGAACCGAGTGCCGGTCGTCCCGCATTGGGAAGGTGAACAAGCTTTTGGCGGTACGATCATCCATAGCCGGGACTATAAAAATCCAACTCCTTACCAGGGTAAAAAAGTACTGGTGATCGGGATGGGAAATACCGGTGCTGAGATCGCCCTGGATCTGGCGGAACACGGAGTCGAAACGTATTTATCCGTCAGGTCTCCTATTGCCATCGTGCCCCGTGATGTGGCCGGCCGGCCGGTGCAAGTCACTGCCAAGACCCTGGACAAGCTACCCTGGGGCATCGGAGATTGGTTAGGCACCCAGATCCGGAAATTGGTGATTGGTAACCTCGGCAAATACGGAGTTCCCCTCTCCAGGGTTCACCCGGCCGTCCAGCTGCGTGAAACCGGAAATACGCCGGTCATCGATCTGGGTACCGTCGCCATGATCAAAGAAGGCAAGATCCAGGTTGTCCCGGATATCGCTCGGTTTACACCTAATGGTGTCGTCCTCCAAGACGGCCGGCCACTGACGATTGGCGCGACCATACTGGCCACGGGTTACCGGGCTAATTTGGAAGACTTTATTCCGGGCATTTCCAACTTCCTGGATGCCAATGGTTATCCGCAATCTGCCATCGGCTTTGGCGGTTTTACCGGCATGTATTTTGTGGGTTTTGACAACTACAAACTGGGAGGCATCCTGGGGACCATCTATCAGGATTCCGAGGAGGTAGTCACAGCATTATCCCACCCCCGGCGAGGGTAAACCATTAAATTCCCCCGTATTCCGGGTGCATTGATTCTTCATTTCATCTCAATAATCAAAGGCTGCATTGGTTGCAACTCGAGTTGTCCGGACCAACTGATCTCCACATTCTGCAATACATTCCAACCTGATCGGCGGCCCTGGAGACGCTCTTCAAAACGGTCCATATCAAGTTGCACCGGTTTTTCATTTTTATTCAGAATGACCATGACCTGATCATTTTCCTGGTAGCGGAAATAAACGTAAATGCCCTGTTCGGGAGCAAAATGCATTAATTGTCCGCGCTGAACGGCATTACTGTGCTGTCGCCATTGCAGGATGGTTTTTAGGAAATGCAACATGTCCCGTTGTGCTTCCGATAATCCCTTGCCGGTAAAAGCATTGATGCGGTCGCCGGACCATCCGCCGGGGAAATCACTGCGGATCACTCCGTGGCTGTCCGTACCCGGGTTTGACATCAGAACCTCGGTACCATAATAAATCTGAGGGATTCCGCGGGTGGTCAGGATGAACGCCAGCGCCAGTTTATCCTTCGCCACATCTTCACCCACCTGAGTAAGGATGCGACTCATGTCATGATTGTCCGGGAAAATGGTCAGATTGCCCGGATCGGGATAAACAAAGTCATTGGCCAGCACATCGTAGAGCCGAACCCAACCCGTACTAAACCCTTCCTTTTCATTCAGTGCCTGGTGCAGAGCCATAGTGACCGGAAAATCCATCAGGCTGGGCAGGCAGGACGTATATCCATCCATATTGATCTTGCCCCGCTGCCAATAAGACACGATGGAGGGGTTGCCGATCCACTCTTCTCCTACGATATTGAAATTGGGGTATTCATTCAGAATGCGACAGGTCCAGTCTGCCATGAAATTTTTGTCCGGATAAGAATAGGTATCCTGACGGATGCCGGAGAGATGCGCGTATTCGACCCACCAGATGGAATTCTGAATGATGTAGTTGGCCATAAAAGGATTCCGCTGATTGAGGTCGGGCATCTGGGTGACAAACCAACCGGATGCAAACCGCTCCCGGTCCCCCGGGGCTGCGTGGGGGTCCTGGTTCACCGTACGGCGATGATTGGTGATTTCCGGATGCTCCTGATAATTGATCCAGTCGGAAAATGGCAGGTCCTGCATCCACCAGTGATGATGCCCGCAATGATTGGCGATCATATCCATAATTACCTTCACTCCTTTATCCGCGGATTCCTCACAGAGCTTCCGGTATTCGGAGTTGGTGCCAAAGCGGGGATCAACCCGGTAAAAATCCGTGGTGGCATACCCATGGTATGACTGAGCGGGCTGGTTGTTTTCCAGCACCGGGTTCAGCCAGATGGCCGTAAATCCCAGCTCCCGGATATAATCCAAATGATCGCGGATGCCCTGGAGGTCACCGCCATGGCGCCCGAACGGATCACTGCGGTTGTAAGGATCAGGCATCCCGTCAACCTGATCGTTGGAGGGGTCTCCGTTGGCAAAGCGGTCAGGTGTAATCAGGTAAATGGCATCTGCCGGTGAAAATGCTTCCCGGTAGGCGGAACCGGAAGTTCGCCCTTCCAGGCGGTAATCAACCTGCAGATCCGGGCGACCTTCCTGTTTCAGGACGATGGCAAACTGGCCAGGCAGCACATTCCAGGCGAAGTGCAGGTCAATGAACAAATAATTTGGACTTTCGGCCTGATGTTGTCCAACGATGGAGGCACCGGGATAATCCAAACGGGCCTGGTAACCCTTTAAATCCTTTCCATAGACCAACAGCTGCAAGTCCGGATTATGCATGCCAGCCCACCAAAATGGGGGCTCTACCCGTTCAATGCGGCTTTGAGCAGCAACAGAAATTGCCGCCAAAAACGCACAACTAAACCAAAACAACTTATGCCTAATCATATTTAGGTTTTTATTTTTTTCAAATGCCATGGTTCCAACCCAAGATATAAAAAAGCCCCTCAGAAGGTCCTCCTGAGGGGCTGAGCCGGAGGATGACTCCGTTAATTTTTGGTCACGGTATAGGTGTATACCGGAACATTCAGAATCAACTCGATGGTATAGTTGCCTGCTTCATCGATGACGATGTTGGATCCATCGTATTCCATCTTTTTATTGGCATCGTTGTCGCCGAGATTAACCGCCCAGTCGTCATTGGCCCGGAATTTTATTTCTCCGGCTACCAGATCCAGGGTGATGCTCCAGATTCCTGTTGCCGGGTCATAGGTCATATTCTGGTCGGCATCCCATCCGGCGGGAGTAGCCGAGCCAATCAAACCCCAGTCGGTGCGCAACATGGAATAGGTCAGTGCCGTTTTGTCCACTTTGAGCCGGTAATAACCGGCTTCCGCTGCGAAAATGTTATCCCCGTTGGCGTCCAGTGTTCCGTCGGCACCCGTATCTCCATAGTTCACATCCCAACTTGGACCATCGGTAAATTTAAACTCGGTATTCGGATCCGGGAAATTGATAAAGCCTTCGTACTTGCCATTGTTTTTCTGGTCGTAGATCACCGTCAGGTCATCGGCCGGGTTCCACCCCTGGTAGTTACCTGGCACATGTAAGACGGCGTAGACAATCTCAGCCTCATAAGGTGTCACATCGAAGGTGAGCGGTTCCGAAACGACCGGTGCTACATCCGGATTGACCGTTGCCGTCACCCGGGCGGCCATGGTGGTTTTAACACCGCCGCCGATGCCTTTGCCCAGCAATATGCCGTTGATCTTGTCATTGATCACGCTCATGTTGGTGGTATTCGTGATGCCCAGGGATACCGGGTCACCAAAATTGCTGCTGGCCAGATCCACTTCCAGATTGTAGGAAACGGCTGCTTGAAAGCCGTATTCGACCGGCGTCCAGGTAAAGGTACCAAAGGAAGCCTGCGCTTTGTCTTCGGTGATCACAAAGCTCGAGCCTCCGGAAGGACTGGTGAAAGAAGGCGGATTACCCACCTGGATGACCGGCCCGAAGGTCTCATCCTGGCACGCCATGAACAACGTGATCAACAGGAGTGAAGGAAAAAAATATTTCTTGATCATGGTTTTACGATTTAAGGATTAATAACCGGGATTCTGCACCAGATTCGGATTGGCTCCGATGTCGGAAGCAGGAATCGGATAGACATTGTATTTGGCGTCGGTGGAAGTACCGTCCTTTACCCCGCCTTTCCAGGGCCAGACGTAATTACCGGCGCTGAATTTGCCAAATCGGATTAAGTCAGTCCGCCGGGTGCACTCCCACAAGAATTCTCGGGCGCGCTCGTCCAGCATAAAGTCCAACGTCAGATCGGCAGCGGTAATGTCTCCCGAGGGTCCATTGTAAGCCCGCTCACGGACCAGGTTCACATACTGTACGGCGTTGGCCATCGAACCACCCGCACCGCCACGCAGAACCGCTTCGGCATACATCAGATAAGCATCGGCCAGACGGAAGAGCGGGAAATCGGTATCCATAAAGGTCAGGTCGGAACCAGCCTGTCCATTGGATTTCATGTTGGTGAATTTCGCCACCGCATAGCCCTCAACAAACTGAGAAATGTCTTCAATTTCCAGTGACTGGCCATCGGTATAAAACATGGCACGGCTGTCGAAACTGGCCAACGCGATCGAATAGGTGTAACCCGTTGGATTCAGATACAACTTTAAAATGTAATTGCCGGCCGAAGGGATGGCGATATTATCACCGCCATATTCCAGCAGGGCATCTCCCCCGGTGTCACCCAAATTGATGTCCCAACCGTCATTAGCCCGGAATTTCACTTCACCGGCGACCAGGTCCAATTGGATGGTCCATGCACCTTCATCCGCGCTGTAAGTCAGGTTTTGATCGGCATCCCATCCGGAAGGGGTGGCAGAGCCGATCAGGCCCCAATCGGTTTTAACGACCGTATAGGTCAGGTTATTCATGTCCACATTGACTTTGTACATTCCAGGATCTGCCATCTTGATGTTATCGCCACCGGGATCCAGCGTTCCATCTGCTCCGGAATCGCCAAAATTGACATCCCAATTGGGTCCGGTGGTGAATTTGAATTCGGTATTGGCATCGCTGAAGTACAGATAACCTTCAAAATTATTGTCGCCATCTGGATCGGCGAGAACCGTGGTGGTATTGGAAGGATCCCAGCCCTGATAGCCCCCGGGGACATAAAGGGCCGTAAAATTACTGCTGCCTGCATTGGGAGTTACCAGATCGGTCCCCGAGCCGACAGCGGGAAATTTGGAAACGATGGCGCTGGTCGTGCGGGTACCGCCCCATCCACCGTCAATGCCGTACTCTGCCGGCTTCATGCTTCCTCCGACGGCAGCGTGGACGACAAAAGTCATTCCACCCCAGGTCCGGGTATTTACACCGTCAAAAGCGATCGGGAAAATAATTTCACCCGATGTATTATTATCCGCCATGAATAGTTTGGCATAATTCGGTTCCAGGGTGAATCCGGCATCAATCACCTTTTGGGCGTACGTGATGCATTCACCGTATTTGGGAGTGCCGATGTGCGCTTCGGCATTCAGATACATTTTTGCCAGTAACATCCAAGCGGCAGCCTGATCAGCCCGGCCGTATTCATTGGAGCGCGGTGCTTTTAACTCCGGCTCGATATCCAGCAGTTCGCTTTCAATAAAACTGAACAGGTCGTTGGCGGTGATCTGTTCGGGGAAGAACGCGCCCACTTTATCCGCTTCGGTTACGAAAGGAATATTGCGGAACATATCCAGGGCGTGCCAGTAGGACAAGGCACGGAGAAAACGCGCCTCTGCCCGGTAAGTTCTAACCTCATCCAGCATGCTGCCGGATACACCGCGTTCGCTCAGTTTTTCATCGGTGGTTTCACGCAGGTATTCGTTGCACAATGAAATCTGATAAAAGATCCGGTTGTACATCGCGGCAATAAATTCATTGTTGGAATCCCAATCCTGTTCATGGTAATCCTTGATGTTTCCATCGTTCCAGGCGATGACGGCTTCATCGGTAGGCAATTCCTGGGCTTTCCAGTATTGACGCAGATAGGTCGAGAAGCCTTCGTCGATTCCACTGATATCCGGTTGACCGGCAGGGCCCTGCTGACCACTAACGGCCAGGCCTGCATAGAGCTTGGCCAGCACTTGCTTGTAGGCTTGCGGATTATTGTAAACATCCGCAGAAGTAACCTCGTCGGTATCAATCGGCACGGTATTCAGGTCTTTGAAGCAACCCGTACCCACCAATAAGAAGGCAGCGAAGACGAGGAAGTTTTTTATTGCTATGTATTTACTCATCGTTTGCTTTTTAATGGTTTAGAAGTTGACGTTCAATCCCAGTAAGTAATTCACCGGCCTGGGATAGAAGTTGTTATCGATCCCATTGGCAATCTCCGGGTCAATACCCGTATAATTGGAAATGATCAACGGGTTTTGGATGGTCGCATAGACCCGAATTCCTCTCAGTCCCAACGCTTCATCGAACTGGTACCCTGCGGTGATGTGGTCTACCTTCAGGAACGAAGCATTCTCGATATACCGGTCGCTGAAATAACGTGGATCATTAAAATCATAGAGCCCGTAATCACCCAGCAGGTTGGTCAGGTAATTCGTCGAGTGATACACTTTACTGTAATTGACCAGGTTGGAAGCGACGTTGTTGTATACGTAATTGCCGACATTCGCCCGGGCAGCCAGCGAAATGTCAAAGTTTTTGATCCGGTAGGCGGTGGTTAAACCGAGGAAAAAATCCGGTGCCGGTTTCTGCAAATGGTAGCGGTCATCGGGAGTCACCTGTCCATCGCCATTGCGATCAACGTACAAACCTTCGATGGGTACACCACTTTCATCGTAAACCTGCTCATAGACATAAAATGAATTGGCCGGATAACCAACGCTGTGGATCTGGATGGTATTACCTACCCCACCGGATATGCCGCCGGTATAGACACCCGGATAGTTCGGATCATCCGTAGCGGTCAGCCGCGTGATTTTGTTTTTGTTGGCGGTCACGTTAAAGCCGATGTCCCAGGAAGAATTTTCGGTCTGTACCGGAATCGCATTGATGGAGAATTCAATGCCACGATTTTCCAGGTCACCAACATTGGTATTGATGAAGTTGGTCAGATTGGTACCGGCAGGGACCGGGATGAAGTTGATAAGGTCCTTGGTCTGCCGATAATAATACTCGATCGAACCATAGAGCCGGTCCTTAAGGAACCCATAGTCCAGTGCGGCATTGTACGTGGCTGTTTCTTCCCATTTGATGTTGGCATCGTATCCATTCGGACGCAGTGTGGTGATGAAGGTATCCCCAAACTGGTAGCGTGCATTCTCCTGGCTGGCCAGGTAGCGGGCCAGATACGGATAATAGTCGGAACCGATGTCCTGCTGACCGGTCACACCGTAACCTAGACGAACTTTAAGGTTGGAAAGAATGGATGCATCCCGATTTTCAAGAACTTTGTAGGCGACCGCAAAGGCCGGGAACAAACCCCAGCGATTGTCGGGTGAGAAACGTGAAGTTCCATCCCGCCGCAGCGTTCCGGTAATCAAAAGATTGTCAGCCAGGGTCAGGTTGGCCCGGCCGAAGAGCGACACCAGATAGTATTCCCGGGGATCGGTGTTGGCCACACTGAGGATCTCCGAGCCATCCACGTTGGAGGCAAAATTGTAATTGGAGACGTAGAAATGTTGCCAGGAATATCCGCCCATCAGATCCAGTTTGGTATTGCTGGATAAGTCTTTGACGTAGTTCAGGTAAAATTCGAGGGTACTGTTTTTCTTGGTCTGGGAATACTCACCGCTGTACCCGCCGTCGGAGAAGGTAAATGCAGCGTTCTTAGGCACAAAATTAGTACCCGAACCATCGGAATAATCATAGCCAAGGTTCAAATTAGCACGCAAATCAGGCAGGAAATGCATGCGGTAATCAACGCTGGCATTCACCAGGTAACGATTGACATTGGAATGGTTGTCACGCATCTCCAGCAGGGCCAGGGGATTGGCCGGTGCCAACGTGTTTGGGCGGCCATCGACGCCTAACCAGGTATAATAACCGCCGTAAGGGCTTTCGGTATCATACACCGGCTGAGTCGGATCAAAATTGATTGCTGAGCCGATTGCGCCCCAGTCTGCAAATTGGTTCTTGGCAAACATGCCCTTCAACCCAACATTGATCTGGAGGTAATTATCCAGCAAACCCGGTGATAAGTTGATTGCAGCAGTTGTGCGGCTGAAATTATCGGTTTTTAACAACCCATCGCGGTTGGTATAACCTAGGGATACACGGTAGGGAATTTCTCCCACCCCACCGGAAAGACTCAGGTTATGATCATGGCCGATGGCATTTTGGAAAATCACATCCTGCCAATCCGTATTCTCTGAACCCAGTAAACCAAGGGCGGGATGGCCGCTGGCATACTTGTTCGTAACAAAACTCCGGAAGTTGTCCGCATTTAATACATCGATCGATTTCGCACGGGTACTGATGGAAACGTTGCCCGAATAATCCAGACGCATTTTGTTGCGCAGGCTTCCTTTCTTGGTGGTGATCAGGATGACACCATTGGAAGCCCGTGAACCGTAAATGGCGGTAGCCGAAGCATCCTTCAGAATGGTAAAGGTTTCGATATCATTCGGGTTGATTGCATTGAGTGGGTTTCTCAAACCGGAAATATTATCTGTGGCCACGGGTATGCCGTCGATCACCACCAGCGGATCATTCGTCGCACTCAACGAAGACCCTCCGCGAATGCGGATGGTGGAGCCTCCTCCGGGGTCGCCGTTGGTGGTAACCTGTACACCGGCTATCTTACCGGAGATCAGTTCCTGGGGCGAACTGATGGCCCCCATATTAAAATCTTTGGAACTTACAGTCTGCACGGAACCAGTCGCATCTTCTCGTTTGACTGTTCCGTAACCAATAACCAGGACCTCATCCAGGGTACTTCCGACCGTAAGACGGACGGTCAGGTTTAACCCTAGATCCAGGGATACGATTTGATTCTCATATCCGGTATAACTGATTTCCAATTGGGTAACGTCATTCGCTACCTGAAGACTGAAACTGCCGTCAATATCCGTAATGGTACCGATGGAGGTATTTGGTACCCGGATGTTGGCGCCGATCAATCCTTCTCCGGTCTCGGCATCAAGCACAAAACCAGTTACGGTTTTTTGTGCCATCAACCCCGCCAGGATAAAGAAGAAAATCAGAAACGTACTCAGACGTCTAATTGTAACGCTCATATCCATTTATTGTTAGTTGAAGAATTTATTTGCCAATAGGACTTGTTCTCCAGGTTTTGTTCGCCGCCAAAAGTAGATACTCTTACGGGGATAACACCTATTACAATTGTATTACAATTCAGCGAGGTGCCACCCTTATTTTATTTGCAGCTATTAATAAAATGACTTTCGTTAACTAGTAAAATGATGCTCATCATTTTTACATTAACTACTGACAAGCAACCGTTTACAAACATACCTTGCCATCCGTAAGCATTCCGTTTGATGAGGAAAGAGGAACTGCATGCTTTTTGGATGCCAACATAAGTGTCCTGTAAACACCTATTACAACTTCGGTTGTGTTCATTGCAAATCTACCTGCAGAAAAAAAGCGGCAAAATGATCTGGATCAGGGATGAATCCAATACGGATTAGTGCGGAAAACGCCGTGTTCCGACCAGATGGAAAGCACGGTCCAGCGGTAACCGGATGGCGGTAGGGTGAGGTACCGGATCACATCGTCGCCTTCCCATTCCCGGAGATAGCCGGACTGAAGGACACGACCATTTAACCCGACGATCATGTATCTCCAATCGGGGTCAAGGAGTTTTTCTGCCGACTGAATTTCCAGTAGCTGATATCGGCGGTTGATGGTGACCGTTGGTGTCCGTTCAGATTTCCTTCCCGTACTTCCTGTGTAGTCGTACTCGAGCCACTGGATCCCTCCATCTTCAATCAATTCGTGGTTGAAATCAAAAAAAGCAGCATTTTCATAATGTGAACCTTGCCCCCAGGGCGTAGAGCAGGGTGAACTTACCCAGGCGGGCTCCCAATAAATGATGCCCGATCCACCCGCCGCATAGACCGTTTTAGTCAGATCGATCAGCCATTTGCTTTGATTCGCCGGTGAGGCCGGAGCGTAAGCCGGATCGACGGTGTTTAATACATTGGCCGCCTGGTCCGCAGCCTGGACCGTCCAGATACAACCGGTCTCCAGGATCATCACCTCTTTTTCCGGATAGTGCAGCCGGAGGCGCCGGATGAGGTCACCGGTTTCGGAAATGGTTGCCGGCTGATGGTATGGCCAATAATACGAGAATCCGATGATGTCAAAGTCCTGCACTCCATGGGATGTAAATCCGTCGATGTACCACTCGACATTTTGCGGACCTGCGATGTGCAATGCAATCTTAATTTGGGGATGGCTGGCACGAATGGCCTGAATGGCCGTATTAAACAGAGCAGCATTGCGGCTCCAATCGAGCTGCCAGGGTGTATTGACACCGGTAGCCTGTAAGATATCCCGGTTGGTTTCGTTACCTATCTGAATTACCTCGGGCAGCAACTCCACCGCCGCAAGCCGTCCCAAAATCTGGCTGATGTATTGACGAAGTGAATCCTGCAAGACGGGCAGATTATTGACCGCCCCCGCCCAGGCTGCCGGAGCCCATTGCCTGGAAGGATCTGCCCAAAAATCACTCAACTGAAAGTCCAGCAAGACCTGCATCCCCAGCGATTTTGCCCGGCGAATGCTCTGCTCGACGTCCTGAATATCCGAATAGCGTTTACCTGTGTTAAGTGTATCGTACCAGGAAGGCGTATGCCACAATCGCAGCCTGACCATCCGGGCACCATGATCGTTAAATATCCGGTAAACGTCTTTTGCTACCCCCTGCTCATAATACTCCACCCCGCAATCTTCCATTTCATTTACATAGGATAGATCGACACCAAGCATGAAGGATTGACCAAAGACATTTTGGTCACCCATCAAGAATACCGCAGTAAGGAAAAGGGTAATTATTTGGGTAGCATGGGTGGCCGGGGGCATCATCAGGCGCGCAAGGCATGCCAGATAAACTGATATCCCGCATGATTGTAGTGGTCTTTCTCCACCAATACCTCTGTTTCCATGATACAACGTACGGTCGTCACAATGTTCGCAAACAGTAGGGGAAGCAATTGTTGCAGTGCGATTTCGCGGATCAATCCGTATTGCATGGCTTGATTGAACCAGTGACCCAGATCCGCAAAAAGAGCATCGGTCTTAGACTTCACTTCTTCGGTAAAATGGCTGGAATTAAAATATTGCTGTGCGAAATCAAAGGCATTTTCGTGTTTCAACCAATATTGAGTAGAAACCAGGTACAAATTACGTAATGCCGCCTCGGAAAAATCCTGTGCATGCTGATCCAAAACCGATTTGAGCGCACGCATGTGGTCCGCCTGTACTTCCTGATAAGCCGCTTCCAACAGATGCCATTGGGTTGGAAAATAACTGTTTAATGCACTGGAAGTCAGTTGGGCTTCCTGCGCAATGCGCGAAAGGGAAGCTCCTTCCAATCCCAGTTGGCTGGTGAGCCGTACCGTGGCTTGAATGATCTCTTTTCTTTTTTCCATGATCACCTCATTGGACAGGGCTAAGTTAATCCGATCTGCCGATCAGAGGTAATGATTTAGATTATTTTGATCCGCCGGGGCCCCGGACAGTGGCCATCCACGGCTGTTTTCAGGAAGCGCTCAGGAGTGCATTCCTCAGATGAGCCAGGTGATGCCGGCAATGCCAGTCGTAAAGCGCTAAAGCAACATCCAGCCGGTACGTCTTTCCATATCCAGGATGGATGTACTCTTTGTCCCAATCGTCGGAAAAGAGATTCTCCAGCAATTCAACCCACCGGGCGTGGACCCCGGACAGGATTTTCAGGGAAGGCTCCACCGGCAACAGGTAATCCGGTTGCTCTGCCCACCGGTCCTCATAATAAGGTTTGATGGTGGGATTGTCTTCAGTGGTCGTTAACTTGAACCGGATGAAACTATTCATATGGCTGTCGGCCACATGATGAACCAACTGGCGAACCGACCAGCCCCCCGGGCGATAGGTTTTTGCGAGGGCCGCTTCGTCAAGGCCCTTTACCAAATCCTCGACCAGAGCCGGGAATGATCGAATGGTGGCCATGAATCGCTCGCGGTCCTGATCGGAAATAACTTCCGGTGCTTTAAAATCCCCAATGGGATATCTCGGATCCTGATCCATCATTAATATTTATTCGCTCTGTGGAAATTGTGCTGGGATTAATCCAGGCACAATCTTAAGTGCATTTTTATAGTAGATTTTTTCCAAAACGTCATCCGGTAAATCCAGACCGTACATTCTCCAAAAAGCATGATATCGCTTGTAATAAGGGAAATATTCATCGGCGGTCTCCAGTACCCGGAAATAGGTATGATATTCTTCCGGATTGTAGGAGTCCTTGCCAAATAACACCCGGTCCTGGTATTTGGTGAGAAATGCTTTGGCCGCACGGGGTTGGCGGCCCAACTCTGCGATGACCGCGCCAATTTCCGTATACATATTGGGCATAGCATCCAGGAGTTGACCCAGTGTATCCAGGTTGTTGGCAAACCATCCCAGGTGGGCGTTGATAAAGGTGGTGTGCGGATGCTTGCGGAAAATATCATGTTGTTCGGAAATGATCTGCTCCCAACTGGCTCCAAAGTTGCTGCGTCGCCGGCCTGGCCGGACTTTTAACTCAAGCCAACGTTCATTGTTCTCATCCCATGGCTGCCAGAATGGCGCCGGGTCAGCCGCGTGGATCAGTACCGGGATACCCAGTTCCCCGCATTTTTCCCACACCGGGTCCAGCCTGGGATCATTGATCGGAATGCGCTTGCCCTGGGAGTCCTGGTTGTCCATGCCCTGGGATTTGTAGATTTTCAGACCCCGGGCTCCGTTTTTATAGTCATTCTCCAATTGCGCCACCGTGCTGGCAGTAAAATCGGGATCATCGATGCTGCGCAATTCAATATTGGCAAATACAATAAACCGCCCGGGCAGGTAACGTTGGGCGCTGTCAACCATATTTTTCAGTGGCAAGCCGGTCCCTCCGCTCAGGTTGATCATTGCCTGCATATGCAGTTCATCCATTTCACGGCCCAGTTTTTCGAAGTAGGCCCGGTCAAGGCCACGCCAATGGTGGCTATGGACATCCACAAAGGGAAACTTTGCCCGTTCCTTGGGATGTTCGGGAACGACGAGCGTGGATGGCGGATCGTATTTTTCCCAATCCATCACCTCAGACGAGGATTGCTGGCCACTTGCCATGACACTTAAAAGCAAAAAACTGCAGAACAAAGTGAATACTTTCATAACCAGATTAGTGTTATTGCTTACCCGAAGGTACTTTTTATCCCTCATTGGTTCAATGAAATGCCCGGATCAGTTTTGAAGGGCAGGGAATTCGGAATAATTTATGGATTTCCTGAAAATGGTTTGCAGGTATTCCGGGATAAAGGGAGCAAGTTTCGCCTGCATCTCGCGCACTTGCTGAGGCCTCCCGGCAGCCACATTGGCTGATTCAACCGGATCATCCCGGTAATCAAAAAACTGCACGTACAAGCTGTCGCGATCGACAAACTGGGTTAACCGGAATCGCTGATCGCGAACACTGATGCCCTGACGCCAATAACTCAGAGCCAACGCTTCCGGATCATCCCCGGCACCTTTCAGCAAAGGCCACAAAGACTTGCCTTCCTGGTTTTCGGGGCCGGTTAGACCGTTCACTTCCATAATGGTTGGAAAAATATCCAGGGATTCCACCGGTTGACCAATGTGTCTGGCCTGATGTTCCAACCCTGGTACTTTCATTAACAACGTGCTGCGGAGGGCATATTCGGACAACGTATGTTTTCCCCAA